>NZ_BAAAHE010000016.1:116986-148522 GCF_039525035.1 Sporichthya brevicatena | reverse complement strand
GGCTGCGAGCTCGTCCCGCTTGGCGGCCGCCTGCTCGGCCCGGCCGGCGAGCTCGGCGGCCGGTGTCCCGGCCATCGGGCCGAGCCGACCGCGGGCCGACTCGACCTTCGCGACCGCGGCGGCGTGCGCGGCGCCCACGGCCTCCGCCGCGGCCCGCGCCTGCTCGGCGGCGACCCCGGCCGCCTCCTCCTGCTCGCGTGTGACGCGACCGGGGGACAGGACCGGCTTGTCGGGGTGGTCCAGCGAGCCGCACACCGGGCACGGTGTGCCCTCCTCCAGGCGGGCGGCCAGCTCGGCGGCCATGGCGTCGATGCGGTCGCGCCGCAGCCGCAGGTGCTCCTCCGCCAGCGCCTGGGCGTGCTCGCGCGCTTCGAGGTGACGCTGCCTCAGTTCCTCGGCGGTGGCGGACTCCTGGGCCAGTTCGGCTGCGGTTCGGGCGGCGTCGGCGAGGGCGTCCGCGGTCCGCTGCGCCGCGGGCAGTTGCACCGCCGCCTCGCGCGCGGCCTCGCGCCGGGCGAGCAGCGCGGTACGACGTTCGTCGAGGGCCGGACCCGCCTCGGCCGCGGCGGCCAGCTGCGTCGTCAGCTCGGCGGCAGTGGCCCGGGCGGCCGCGGCGGCGCGTTCCTCGGCCGCGGCCTCGGCGGCCACCGCATGCAGGTCGGCCAGGCTGCCCGAGCGCCGTTCGCACTCCCGGGCGTCCGTGCGCAGGTCGGCGGGACCGTCGGCCGGGTCGGCCCCGGCGGCGACGGCCCGCTCCCGCGCCGCGCGGTCGAGCTCGCGCGCCTGCGCCAGTGACCGGTCCGCGGACTGCAGAGCGGTCAGCAGCGGCAGCACCCCCGCGGCCGCGGTCGCGGCCTCGCACTCCGCGGCCAGCGCCGCGATCGCCGGTTCGGCCGCCGCGAGTTCAGCCGCCTTCCGGTCGGCCTCGACCCGGCGCTGCTGGCGCCGGGCGAGCGCCCGCGTCGCCTCGGCCGCGGCCCGCGCGGTCTCGAGGTCCACGCCGCGCTCCGCCACGGTCCGCACCGCGATGTCGACCGCCGCGGCGGCGGTGGCGCTCAGGTCCGAGGCCCACAGCGCGTCGGGCAGGGCGGCGGGCGGTTCGACCTCGGCGATCGAGGCGATCAGCGCGACCCGCTGGGCGATCCCGTCGCGGTGGCGTTCGAGCGCCGCGCTCGTCGTCCGGCGACGCTCGGCCAGCCACTGCTCGACGTCGCGGAAGCGGTCGGTGCCGAAGAGTCGCTCCAGCAGGACGACGCGTTCGTCCGACGGCGCGCGCAGGAAGCGGGCGAACTCGCCCTGCGGCAGCAGGATCACCTGGAAGAACTGATCCGCCGTCATGCCGAGGCGGGTCGTGATCTCGTCGTCCGCCTCGCCGACGCGGTTGGAGACCAGGTCCCACCCGGCCCCGGTCCACCGCTCGAGGAGCGCCTTCGCCGGCTCGGTCGTCATGCCCTCGCCGCGGACCTTCGGCCGCGACTGCTCGGGCGTGCGGGTGATCCGCAGCCGGCGCCCGCCGATCGTGACCTCCAGGCGGACGGACGTCCGCTCGGTCGCGCCCGCGTGGTCCGACCGCAGCCGGCGCACGATCCCGCGCTCGCCCGGCACCCGGCCGTAGAGCGCGAAGCCGAGCGCGTCGAGCAGCGTCGACTTGCCGGCGCCGGTCTCGCCGTGGAGCAGGAACAGGCCGGAGGAGGACAGGTCGTCGAAGTCCACCCGCACGGTCCCGGCGAACGCGCCGAACGCGGTGACCTCCAGGGAGTGCGGCCTCACGCCACACCCTCCAGGCCCTCGAACAGCGTGCCGGGGGCCGCGAACGGGTCCGCGTCCTCGGCCACGCGCACGGCCTCGAAGGCCTGCTCCAGGAGCGCGACCTCCTCGCCGGTGACGCCGGTCCCGCGGACGTGCGCGACGAAGTCCGCGGCCACCGCGAGGTCGGACCGCCCGCGGACCCGCTCGGTGTACCCGCGCTCGTCGACCAGCGCCCCGACCGGCTCCCAGCTCAGGACGAGCACGTGGGGGAACCGCGTCCGCAGGCGGTCCATCGCCGCCGCGGGGCGCACGACGTCGGTCAGCGTCACGCTGACGAAGTCGTCGACGTGGCACTCCAGCGCCGGGTCGGCCAGCAAATCCTCAAGGTTGCCGCGCACGACCGCCAGGGCACGGGTCGTCGGGGCCGGCACGAACTCGACCCGGCTCAGGCCGGACTCGCCGAGCTCCACCAGCCAGGAGCCCTTGCGGTGGCCGGCCTCGGAGAACGAGTAGGCGAGCGGCGAACCGCTGTAGCGGAGCCGGTCCGCGAGCGTCTGCGGCCCGTGCAGGTGGCCGAGCGCGACGTAGTCGACGCCGTCGAACAGCGCGGCGGAGACGGCGCCGACGCCCCCGACGGTGATGTCCCGCTCGGACTCGCAGGCGGCGCCGCCGGTCACCCAGCCGTGGGCCATCACGACCGACCGGCCGCCGTGGGACTCCCGGTCGGCCCGGACCGCGGCCATCGCCCGGCCGAGCACGTGCGCGTGCCCGCGGGTCGGGGCCTCCTCGTCGCAGGAGGGACCGGCCGCGGGGTCGAGCGGCGGCAGATCGTCCGCGCCGACGGCCGCCGGCTCCAGGTAGGGGATCGGGTAGACCGCGACCGGCCCGTGCCGGTCCTCCAGCACCACTGGGGTGCCGACGTCGGACACCCGCGTCCGCAGGTGCACGCCGGCGGCGTCGACCAGCCGGTCGTGGACGCCGAGCCGCTTCGCCGAGTCGTGGTTGCCGCTGGTCACGACGACCCGCGCCCCGGCCTCGCGGAGCCGGAACAGGGCGTCGTTGAGCAGGTCGACCGCCTCCAGCGGGGGCAGCGCGCGGTCGTACACGTCGCCGGAGACCAGCACCGCGTCGACGCGCTCGGCCCGCACGGTCTCGACGAGGTGGTCGAGGAACGCCGCCTGCGCCGGGGCGAGGTCCGCCCGGTGCAGGGACCGCCCGAGGTGCCAGTCCGAGGTGTGCAGCAGCCGCATACCCACGACGCTAGGGGCGGGCACCGACAACTCCCGGCAACGCCGCGCGCCCCGTCGCCCACACCGGCCGTCCGACCTCCGGCGGGGGTGCAAGATGGGGGCATGTCGGTCGCACCCGTCGAGCTCGAGCAGCCGGAGGCCGCCGAGCAGCTCCGCCCGGACGTTCCCTGGGTGACCATCGTCTGGAACGACCCGATCAACCTGATGTCGTACGTGACGTACGTCTTCCAGACCTACTTCGGCTACAGCAAGAAGCAGGCCACCAAGCTCATGCTCGACGTCCACCACGAGGGCCGGGCCGTCGTCTCGACCGGCACCCGCGAGGAGATGGAGCGCGACGTCAGCGCCATGCACGGGTTCGGCCTGTGGGCGACCCTGCAGAAGGACGACTGAGTCCGCCCCGACAGAATCGCCGGGTGAGCCTGGACATCAAGCGCGAGCGCGGGGGCGTCGTCACCATCGCCCTCGACGAGCACGAGGTTCTGGTCGTGCGCAGTGCTTGTCAGCAGATGGCGGAGCTGTTCGACTCCCGCGACGGCGACGCGCCCCGCGGCGGCACCGAGTCCACGGTGATCCCGGGCGTCCTCGACCCGTTCGCGGACACCGCGGAGAAATCCCTCCCGGACGACCCGGCGCTGGCGCGCCTGCTGCCCGACGCGTACCCGGACGACATCGAGGCCACCGGCGAGTTCCGCCGCTACAGCGAGTCCGACGTGATCGCCTTCAAGCGCGGCAACCTGACCACCATGCTCGCGACGCTCGGGGACGGCACCGAGCCGGTCCGGCTGGATCGGGAGCAGGTCCACGCCTGGATGTACGCGATCAACGACCTGCGCCTGACGATCGGCACCCGGCTGGAGCTGGAGGAGGGGTATGTCGAACAGATGGCGGCCCTCCCGCCCGAGGACCCGCGCCTGCCGCTGTACTACCTCTACGAATGGCTGTCCGCGCTCCAGGACGGCCTGATCCGGGTCGCGAGATAACGTCCGGACAAGTGTCCGGGTCCGTCCGGATAATCTGACCCCGTGCTGACCATCGAAGCGTCGCTCCGCGAGGCGATCATCGCCCACGCCCGGGCCGACCACCCGGACGAGGCCTGCGGCGTGATCGCGGGCCCGATCGGGTCGGACCGCCCGGTGCGCTTCATCCCCATGGCCAACGCGGCGCGCTCGACCACGTTCTACGAGTTCGACTCGATGGACCTGCTGCGCCTCTACAAGGAGATGGACGCCAACGACGAGGTGCCGGTGGTCGTGTACCACTCGCACACCGCGACCGAGGCGTACCCGTCCCGCACCGACATCCACTACGCGTCGGAGCCGGACGCGCACTACGTGCTGGTGTCCACCCGGGACCCCGACGAGGTCGAGTTCCGGTCGTTCCGCATCGTGGACGGCGAGGTCACCGAGGAACCGGTGACCGTCGTCACCAGTTACGACTGAATCCCCGCTCGATTCCCCGCTCGATTCCCCGCCCGTCACCCCGCTCGGGGAGCGGGGGAGAATGACCGCTCGGAATGTCCACCGCTCGTGCACGGTTTGCGCGGGCAGAAACCCGAAGCACGAACCGAAGAACACGAGGAGAGCAGCCCGATGGCGATCGAGGTCCGGATCCCGACGATCCTGCGCCAGTACACCGGCGGCGAGAAGGCCGTGAACGGCGAGGGCAAGACGCTCGACGAGCTGTTCGACGACCTCGAGAGCCGTCACGCGGGCCTGCGCGCCCGGCTCGTGGACGAGAACGGCCTGCGCCGCTTCGTCAACGTGTACCTGAACGACGAGGACGTCCGCTTCCTCGGCGGGCTGCAGACCGAGCTCAAGGACGGCGACAGCGTCACGGTCCTCCCGGCCGTGGCCGGCGGCTGACGCCGCCCTGACGTCGCGCTGACGCCGCGAACTCTCGTCCCCGTGCGCTTCGACTCCCTGCTCGACTCCGTCGGCCGGACCCCGTTGGTGGGCCTGCCGCGGTTGTCGCCGTCCCCGGACGTACGGCTGTGGGCGAAGCTCGAGGATCACAACCCGACGGGCTCGATCAAGGACCGCGCCGCGCTGCGGATGATCCTCGAGGGGGAGAAGGACGGCCGGCTCAAGCCCGGCTGCACCATCCTCGAGCCCACGTCCGGGAACACCGGTATCTCGCTCGCGATGGCCGCGAAGCAGCGCGGCTACCGCATGGTCTGCGTCATGCCGGAGAACACCTCCGAGGAGCGCCGGCAGATCCTGCTGATGTTCGGCGCGGAGATCGTGTCCTCGCCCGCCGCGGGCGGCTCCAACGAGGCCGTCCGCGTCGCCAAGCGGCTCGCGGAGGAGCACCCGGACTGGGTGATGCTCTACCAGTACGGCAACCCCGCGAACCCGCAGGCGCACTACGAGGGCACCGCCCCGGAGCTGCTCGAGGACCTGCCCTCGATCACGCACTTCGTCGCCGGGCTCGGCACCACCGGCACGCTGATGGGCGTCGGGCGGTTCTTCCGGGACCACAAGCCCGACGTCCGGATCGTCGCCGCCGAGCCTCGCTACGGCGAGCTCGTCTACGGCCTGCGGAACATGGACGAGGGCTTCGTGCCCGAGCTCTACGACCCGTCGCTGATCGACGCCCGCTTCTCCGTCGGGCCCCGCGACGCGGTCCGACGCACCCGGCAGCTGGTCGAGGAGGAGGGAATCTTCGCCGGCATCTCGACCGGCGCGATCCTCCACGCTGCGCTCGCCCAGGCAGCGAAGTCGATGGCGGCCGGGGAGCGGGCGGACATCGCGTTCGTCGTCGCCGACGGCGGCTGGAAGTACCTGTCGACCGGGGCCTACTCCGGGACGATTGCCGAGGCTGAAGAGGCTCTCGAGGGCCAGCTCTGGGCCTGACCGACCCGGTTCCGGTCGGTCCGTCCGCGGTTCGCCGCGGGCTCATTCAGTGTGTGCTGCACATGTCGAAGTGCTTGCTGACTGAGCCGAAAGTGCTAACAAAATTTAGCACGTTTGTCCGGGCAAAACGCCGCCTTACCTGCGAAGTGTGACCAAGGCGACCGCGGGTTTCTCCGCTGTTTCCCGGCCGTCTCCCTTACCGTCTTGGCATATGTCTGAGGCAGGCATCGGCATCTTCGACAGTGGAGTCGGAGGACTGACGGTGGCTCGCGCGGTGCTCGATCAGTTGCCCGCCGAGCCGATCGTCTATGTCGGTGACACGGCCCACGCGCCTTACGGTCCTCGCCCGATCGCCCAGGTGCGCGCCCTGGCCCTGGACGTCATGGACCACCTCGTCGACGAAGGCGTGAAACTGCTCGTGATCGCGTGCAACACCGCCTCCGCCGCGGTGCTGCGCGATGCCCGCGAGCGGTACCCGGTGCCGGTCGTCGAGGTCATCCGCCCCGCCGTGCGCCGGGCCGTCGCGGCCACCCGGAACTCCCGCGTCGGCGTCATCTGCACGCAGGCGACGAAGACGTCCAAGGCCTACGAGGACGCCTTCGCCGCCGCCCCCCAGATCGAACTGACCGTGACTGCCTGCCCACGGTTCGTCGAGTTCGCCGAGCGCGGCCGGACCTCCGGCGACGAGGTGCTCGCCGTCGCCACCGAGTACCTGGCCCCGCTGCAGGAAGCCGGCGTCGACACCGTCGTCCTCGGCTGCACGCACTACCCGTTGCTCACCGGCGTGCTGGCGCACGTCCTGGGCGACGGCGTCACCCTCGTCTCGTCCGCCGACGAGACTGCCAAGGACGTGTACCGCGTACTCGTCGACTCAGGTCTCACGCGTTCGGCGGAGCTGCCCGCTCCGACGCACCGGTTCCTCGCCACCGGGGACCGGCAGCCGTTCGCCGCCGTGGGGCGCCGGTTCCTCGGACCGGACATCGGCGTCGTCGAGGCGCTGGGGTCGGTCGGCGTGATGGGAGCTATCGCGTGAAGTTGACGGTGATCGGCTGCTCGGGGTCCTTCCCCGGGCCGGCGTCGCCTGCGAGCTGCTACCTGCTCGAGGTCGAGGGCTTCAAGGTGCTCCTCGACATGGGCTCGGGGGCGCTGGGCGCCCTGCAGCGCTACACCGACGTCTACGACATCGACGCCGTGCTGCTCTCCCACCTGCACGCGGACCACTGCATGGACCTGTGCGGCTACTACGTCGCGCGCAAGTACCGGCCGGAGGGCTCCGCGCCCCGGATCCCGGTCTACGGCCCGGCCGACTCGGCCGACCGCATGGCGCGCGCCTACGACCTGCCGATGGACCCCGGCATGCACGGCGAGTTCGACTTCACGCTGTTCCCCGACGGCGCCTTCGAGCTCGGCCCGCTGCGCATCACGACCGACCTGCTCGTGCACCCGATCGACGCGTACGGCCTGCGGATCGAGCACGACGGCAAGGTCCTCACCTACTCCGGCGACACCGGTGCCTGCGACGGCCTGGTCCGGCTGGCGAAGGACTCCGACCTGTTCCTGTGCGAGGCCTCGTTCCAGGACGGCCGCGACGACGTGCCGGAGATCCACCTCAACGGTCGCGAGGCCGCGGAGCACGCCGCCCGGGCCGGGGCTGACCGTCTGGTCCTCACGCACATCCCGCCGTGGAACGACCCGGAGCGCACGCTGAACGAGGCCACCGGCAACTTCGAGGGCCCGATCGAGCTCGCCCACCCCGGAGCCGTCTACACGCTCTAGTTAGGCTCGCGGGATGCCTCGACCCGAGAATCGCGCGAACGACCAGCTCCGTCCCGTCACCATCACCCGGCAGTGGCTCGACCACGCCGAGGGGTCCGTGCTCGTCGAGTTCGGCAAGACCCGCGTGCTGTGCGCCGCCTCCGTCACCCAGGGTGTTCCGCGCTGGCGCAAGGGATCCGGGCTCGGCTGGGTCAGCGCCGAGTACGCGATGCTGCCGCGCGCGACGCACACCCGCGGCGACCGTGAGTCGGTCAAGGGCAAGCTCGGCGGCCGCACCCACGAGATCTCCCGCCTGATCGGCCGCAGCCTGCGCGCGGTCATCGACTACAAGGCGCTGGGGGAGAACACGATCCTGCTCGACTGCGACGTGCTCCAGGCCGACGGCGGCACCCGCACCGCGGCCATCACCGGCGCGTACGTCGCCCTCGCCGACGCGGTCGAGTGGCTGCGCGCCAAGGGTGCGCTCGCCGGCGAGCCCCTCACCGGTTCGGTCGCGGCCGTCAGCGTCGGCATCCTCGACGGCGAGCCCCGGCTCGACCTGGAGTACGTCGAGGACGTCGCTGCCGAGACCGACATGAACGTCGTCTGCACGGGCGACGGGCGCTTCGTCGAGGTCCAGGGCACCGCCGAGGGCGAGCCCTTCGACCGCAAGCTGCTCGACGGTCTGCTCGACCTCGCGGTCAAGGGCTGCGCGGATCTGACGCGTATTCAGCTCGAGGCGCTGGCCGTCCCGCCGGTGAACCGGTGACGACGAAGCCGCAGCTGGTCCTCGCCACCCGCAATCACAAGAAGCTCGCCGAGCTCCGGCGGATCCTCGACGAGGCCGGCCTCCAGGTCGAGCTCGCCGGGCCCGAGGTGTTCGCCGAGGTGCCCGACATCGCCGAGACCGGCGCGACGTTCGCCGAGAACGCCGTGCTGAAGGCGCGGGCCGTCGCCGCGGCGACCGGGCGGCCGGCGGTGGCCGACGACTCCGGGCTGTGCGTCGACGCCCTGAACGGGATGCCGGGCATCCTTTCGGCCCGCTGGGCGGGCCGGCACGGCGACGACGAGGCGAACCTCGACCTCGTCCTCGGCCAGCTCGCCGACCTCCCCGACGACCGGCGGGGCGCCCACTTCGCGTGTGCCGCCGCCCTGGCCCTCCCGTCCGGGGAGGCCGAGGTCGTGACCGGCGAGGTGTTCGGCGTCCTCCTGCGGGAGCGGCGGGGCGAGAACGGGTTCGGCTACGACCCCATCTTTCGTCCGAACGGGTACGACCGGACCACCGCCGAGATGGACGCGGCCGAGAAGGACGCGATCAGCCACCGGGGCCGTGCGCTGCGCGCGCTCGTCCCCCACATCGCCGCGCGCTTAGGGGGAACTCCCAGCACCGGCGGCTAGATTGAACCGCGATGTGGACCGCATGGTTGCGTGGCCTCGACACCCTTGAGGGCACGATCGCGCTCGCCGAGCCGGTGGATCCCGACGTCCTGGCCGACGCCGAGGACCGGCTCGGGCTGATCCTGCCCGACGCCCTGCGCACGCTGCTGCTGGAGTCCGACGGCGTGGTCGGCATCGGCCGCGGGGAGCCCGTCTGGCCGGCGGAGCGGATCGCCGAGGAGAACGTCCTGCTCCGGACCGCCGGGTCGACCCCGGCACTGCCCGACGGTGCCGACGACGACCTGCTGTTCTTCGGCGACGCCGGGGACGGCCGCCTGCTGGCCTACGAGCTCGAGGGTGACGAGGTCACCGAGCCCGACGTCTACCTCTGGCAGCCCGACCTGCGCGAGGCGGTCTGGATCGCCTCGGACCTGCAGAGCCTGCTCGACGACTGGTACCGGGGCGACCTCCCGGACGAGGACCGCTCGTTAGGGTGAGCAGCGTGATCTCGAAGTTCCGCCCCGGGCGGCGCCCGGCGCTGATCTTCGTGCTCGGTTCGCAACGCTCCGGCACGAACGCCCTGCGGCAGTCGCTCTCGCTCGACCCGTGGGTGATGGGCTTCAACGAGCGCGAGAACAGCGAGCTGTACGCCCGGTGGAAGCTCCGCCCCGAGCCGGAGATCCGCGGGTTCCTGCGGTCCTGCGCGCCGCACAAGGTGCTGCTCAAGCCGATCCAGTCGGTGTTCAAGACGCCGGTCGCGGACTTCCTCGCCCCGTTCGCGGACTACGAGGTCAAGGTCGCCTGGATCTACCGCGACCCGGTCGCGGTCTTCCGGTCCCGCGCGGAGCGCTGGACCGACCGCAACGACGCCGCGCGCTTCGCCAACGAGTGGAACCGCATCAACTCCTCGGCCCTCGACGCGAACGACGCCCGGATCGGCGTCGTCTGCTACGACCGCCTGCTCCAGGGCGGGCCGTCGTTCGGGGCGGTCAACAAGTTCCTCGGCACCCGCGGCGACAACCTGTTCCGCCCGACCCGGACCAAGGACTCGATCCTCGACGAGGTCGGTGAGGCGAACGCCGAGCGGATCGGCGCCGAGACCGCCGCGACGCTGGCACGCATGAACGCCGCGGCGGACGCGTTCCTCGCCGCGTGGGGCACCGCCCTGCCGGCGGAGGAGCCGAGCTCCTCGGACGACCTCGTCCTCGACTGACCTTTCGGGTCAGGACCCGGCCCGCGCCCAGGCCTCGAGCTGGGCGACGAACGTCTCGCCGGCCGTGCGCCAGTCGTGCTCGGCGAGGGCGGCCTCGTGGCCGCGGCGGCCGTAGGCGAGCCGGCGCTCGGCGTCGTCGCGCAGCCGGAGCACCGCGGCCGCCGCGGCGGCCGGGTCGTCCCAGCCGACGACCGTCCCGCACTCGTGCCGGGTGACCAGGTCCGCCGCGGGCGGGTTCGGCGTGGTGACGACGGGCAGCCCGTGCGCCATGTACTCGATGACCTTGGTCGGCATCGAGTGGCGGTAGTTGGGCTGGTCGGTCAGCAGCGACAGACCCGCCAGGGCCCCGGGCAACCGGGCGAGGGCGGCGTCGTTGGGCTGGAACCCGGCCCAGTCGAGGACGCCGTCGGCGACGGCCTGCTCCAGCAGCGGCGTCGCGGCCGCGTCGGCGCCGCCGATCAGCTCGACCCGGACGCCCTCGGGCGCGAGCCGGCGGGCGACGGCGACCATCTCGGCCGCGCCGCGCTCCAGGGTGATCGCGCCGAGGTACACGGCCCGGTCCGCGCCCGGGGGCGGGACCTGCGCGGGCACCAGCGTCTGGTTCGGCACCACCGGGTGCGGGCGGCGGAACCGGTCGACGTACCCGTGCTCGGCGAGCATGAGGTGCACCGACCGCTCCGCGACGCTCTCCGCGAGCCGGACGGCCCCGGCGAGGGGGACGCGCGCCGGGCGGGGGAGCCAGGCCTTCATGCCGAGCGCGGCGGCGGTGTCCTCGTGCACGTCCCACACCACCGGCCGGCCGCGGTGCGCGCCGGCGACGGCGAGGAGCAGCTCGGGGTCGTGCAGGACGGTGATGTCGACCTCGTCCCGCAGCCGCCGGTACGCGGCACGCGCGGCCTTCACCGCGCCGAGCCGGTTGCGCCCGGCCGAGCGCGGCAGGTCGACGCCCTCCAGTCCGTCCCGGGGCGACACATCCCGGGCCGAGAACGGCGCCGCGTACACGACCGCGTGTCCGGCCGCGGTCAGCGAGGCGATCTCGCGGTGCAGGATCCGGGCATCCTCCGGATGGTGCACGACCGTCATCACGAGGACGCGCATGACCGGTGGACGCCTCCGCGTCAGAGGCGCTCGACCGTGGGCGACGCGGTCAGCACGCCGCGGGTGTCCAGCACGAGCTGGCCGCCGGTGATCACGTCGAGGTCGAACGCGCGGTGCGGGGCGAGCAGGATCGACAGGTCCGCGAGCCGGACGCCGTCGCCGAGGTCGTCGACCTTCGGCACCGGGGTGCCGTCGACCGTCCACGACGGGACGTGCGGGTCGCAGTAGCTGACCTCGGCCCCGAGCGCCCGCAGGCGACGGACCAACGGCAGTGCCGGCGTCTCGCGCTCGTCGGCGATGTCCGGCTTGTAGGTCACGCCGAGCAGCAGGATGTTCGAGCCGTTGACCGCCTTGCGCTGGGTGTTGAGCAGCCGCGTCGCGCGCTGGGCGACGTAGACCGGCATCCGCTCGTTGACCTCCTGCGCCAGCTCCACGAAGTGGAACGGGTAGCCGAGCTTGCGCACGGCGTGCGAGAGGTAGTTCGGGTCGATCGGGATGCAGTGCCCGCCGACGCCGGGGCCGGGGCGGAACGCCTGGAAGCCGAACGGCTTCGTCGCGGCCGCGTCGATCGCGGACCACAGGTCGATGCCGAGCTCGTTGCAGAACATCGCCATCTCGTTGACGAGCGCGATGTTCACGTGCCGGTAGGTGTTCTCGAGCAGCTTGGCCATCTCGGCCTCGGCGGTGCCCTTCACCGGCACGACGGTCTCGACGATCTTCCCGTAGAACGCGACGGCGCGGTCCCGGCAGGCGAGCGTGTGGCCGCCGACGACCTTCGGGGTGTTGCGCAGGCCGAAGGTCGGGTTGCCCGGGTCGATGCGCTCGGGGGAGAAGGCGAGGAAGAAGTCCGAACCGGCCTGAAGGCCACCGGCCTCCAGGGCGGGCAGCAGGACGTCGCGCGTGGTGCCCGGCCAGGTGGTGGACTCCAGCACGACGAGCTGACCCGGCTTCAGGTGCGCCGCGATGGCGGCGGTCGCGGCGTTGACCGCGCCGAGGTCGGGGCGGCGGTCGTCGTCCAGCGGGGTCGGGACGCAGATGACGACCGTCTCGCAGTCGCCGACCACGGTGGAGTCGGTGGTGGGGTGGAAGTTGTTGGCGATCAGGTGCGCGACCTGGGCGTCACTGATGTCGTCGACGTGGGACTGCCCGGCGAGCAGCCCGGAGACCTTGCGTTCGCTGGCGTCCACCCCGGCGACGCGCATACCGGCGGCCACCGCCTCGACCACGAGCGGCAGGCCTACGTAGCCGAGGCCGATGACGCCGAGGTCGTACTTGAAGCCGCTCATGTCCCCATCCAGTCCGCCGTGCCGGGGCCTGGTTTTCCCCCGGTGATCGACTTCCCAGGTTACGCGTTCGGGGTGCCCAGCCGGGCGTAGAGGGCGCGATACGTCTCCGCCAGCCGGTCCCAGGTGAATCGCTCGGCCACGACGTCCCGGGCGGCCGCTGCCAACTCCGCGCACCGGGACGAATCGGTGCGCAACCGCTCCAACCCGGCGGCCAGGGACTCCGCGTCACCCGGCCGGACCAGCTCGGCCGCCACCCGGCCGGGCGTGGAGCCGCTGCGCTCGTCGACGAGCTCCCGGAGCGCAGGAAGATCCGAAAGGACCAGCGGCCGCCCGGCCGCCATGGCCTCCAGCGGCTTGAGCGGAGTCACCAGCCGGGTCACCCGCAGGTCGAGTCGCGGGCAGACGAAGACGTCCAGGGCGGCCACCACGCGCAGGGCCACGTCCGGGGCGACCTGACCGGGCATCAGCAGGTGCTCCGGTCCCAGCCCGAGCTCGGCGGCCAGCCGGTCGAGCGTCGGGCGGAACGGACCGCCCCCGACCAGGAGGACCCGGACCTTCGACCCGCGGTCCCGGAGCAGGGCGGCGGCCTGGAGCAGGACGTCGAAGCCCTCGTACGCCGCGAGCTTCGAGACGGTGCCGACGACGAACTCGTCGTCGGCGAGCCCCCACTCGCGGCGCGCGGCGGCCCGGTCGTGATGTTGCGTCAGAAGAGCGGCGTCGACGGCGTTCGGGGTCAGGACGATCTTCCCGGCGGGGATGCCACGACCGAGGATCTCGGCGCGCATGGTCTCCGACAGCGTCGCGACCAGGTCGGCCTCGGCCATGATCGCGGTGTCGCGCTCCCGGTGCAGGCGCATGCGCTCGGGCATCGTCGCCTCGAGGTCCGCGTTCGGGTCGAGCGCGGCGCCGGCGGCCCAGGACTCCTCCAGGAACCCGCGGATCTCGTAGAGGACCGGCAGCCCGGTCCGCTCGCGGACGGCCAGGGCGACGGTGCCATTGCGGTGGTCGGTCGCTGCGTGCAGGACGCTCGGTCGCAGCGTGCGCACGAGCTCGGTGGCGGCGTCGGCCCCGCGCTGCAGGCGGCGGTCGGCCTCGGCCGGGATCGGCCCGGTGGGGATCAGCCGGTGGTAGACGATCCCGTCGATCGTCTCCGACGGCGCTGCCTCCGGGTGGCCGTCGCGGGCGGGCCAGCCCCACTGGGTGACCGCGACCGGGTCCAGCCCGGCGGCCCGCTGGGCGCGCAGGATGCGGTGCGTCCGCAGCGTGTAGCCCGCCTGGGCGTAGGGGAGCGCGTTGGTGACGAGGTGCAGCACGCGCCCGGGCGTCCCGACCACGCGCTCGCCACCACGGGAGGGCACCGGGTCCTTCCCGTACGCGCGCAGTTCCCCCTCGTAGCGCCGGCGCAGCCGGTCGCCGGCGGGCAGCAGCGCAACGGCGGCGGAGAGTTCACCCGACCGCGCCAGTGCGCGGGCCCGGTCGCGGGACCGGCCGGCCGCGGTGCGCGGCAGGCGGTTCAGACCGGGGAGGCGGGCGGGGTCCTCGGTGATGCGGTCACGGACGACCCGGGCGGTCAGCGCGGGCCGTGTCAGGGCCCCGCGCAGCAGGGGACCGACGAGAGCCCGGAGCGCGTTCACCGGCGCAAGTATGCTCGGTGCCCGTGAGGGGTGGCGTTCGGACACGGATCGGAATTCGGGCATGACGTGCATCGCGGTCGTCGGGGCCGCCAAGTCGGGCACGTCGGCCCTGTTCGCGGCCGTCCGCAACGTGGGCGACTGGCTGGCCATCTACGAGATGAACAACGAGCGCCAGCTCGCGTTCCTGACGAACCATCCGGCACCGCAGCGGATGACGAAGATCCTCGTCCGTCGCGTCGTCGAGCGGAACCTGAACCTCGCCGCCTTCGACAAGCAGGTCTACCTGGTCCGTGACCCCCGGGACATGCTGATCAGCTGGATGCTGTTCCGCCCCCTGCTCCACGGCTCCGCCCACGACGACGACTTCTGGAACGAGTTCGTCGGGACGCTGCGGAAGAAGGAGGCCGACCCGGCGTCGGTGTCCATCGCGGACCTCGAAGCCATCTATCTGCGCCGTGGCCTCGACATGCCGTTCGCGCGCCGACTGCGTCGCGGATTCTCCGACCAGAAGCACGTGCTGACCCAGTACCCGGACATGCACGTCCTGCGCTACGAGGACTTCCTCGACGGCAAGGTCGACGCGGTCTCGGAGTACCTCGGCATCCCGATCGCGACGAAGGTCCGCCTCGGCGAGCACAGCGGCTACAACGAGCGCAGCAAGTCCGCCGGCGGCTGGCGTCACTGGTTCACCCCGGGCGACGTCGAGACCTACCGCGAGCTCTTCGACCCGCAGCTCGCGAAGTACGACTACGACCTCGACTGGACGCTGGCGAGCGACCCGCAGATCAACCCGGCGACCTCCTCGGAGTACCTGGAGCGCAACCGGAACCGGCCGCAGCTGATCGGCAACGGTCCCGAGCAGTTCCTCCCGGCGGACAGGTACGACGACACGCGTCTGGCGGTGCTGCGGTCCGGGGTCCAGGACGGCCGCGAGGCCGCGATGATCGAGCTCGCGCTCGTCTACCTGCGCGGGGTGCACCAGCCGCAGGACCTCGCCGCGGCGAAGGAGCTGCTCGAGGACGCCTCCGCCCGGGGCAACGCGTACGCGATGGTCCACCGCGGCCTCGGCGCCCGGTACCGCGTCCCCGGCTGGGGGACCGACCCGGGCCCGTTCTTCTCGAAGGCCGCGTCGATCGCCGGACGCAAGCGGACCGACCAGATCATCCTCGCGCTCGACCCGGCCTGGCGGCAGCACGTGCTCCCGGCCGCGGGCAAGGCCCGGCCGTTCGCGGTCCCGACCGAGCGCATCCGCATCCAGCTGGCGGACGGCCTCGCCCGCGCCAAGGCGCTGCGCTCCAAGCTGCAGGAGCGCGTCGGGCGCTGAGCCCGTTCGCGTTGAGCCGCCGGCTCAGCGCGGGACGGCCGCCACCGAGATGCCGGCCTTGGCCTCCTGCCGCCGCTGGAGCAGGTCCTTCTGCTGCCGGCGGATCCGGCGGGCGCGGTGGTCCAGGTCGGCCTGGATCGTGCGCGCGACGGCCTTCGGCGACGGGCGGGCGCCCTTGGGCACCTCGTAGCCGAGCGAACGCAGCCGGCGGCCCGACATCGCGTTCATCAGCTCGGCCTCCCACGGCTCGAAGCGCTCCCGCCAGCGGCCGATGCTGCTCGTCGTCACCTCACCGGCGAGCTTGCCCGCGAGCGGGCGCCCGTCGACGGTGGCGTCGGAGCCGACCTCGTGCGGGGTGAGCATCTCGGGGGCGAAGTCCTCCCCGATGAAGTTGCACAGCTCCTTGAGCACGGGCTCGGGGTCGCTGACGAGTGCCTCGTAGCGGATCTCCATCCACTGCCCGGGCGGCACCCGCTTGGCGGCACGGCGGCCGTAGTCGATCGCGCGGTTCCACTGGGCGATGGCCTCGGGGGTGTCGCGCTTGGACCAGCGTTGCCGGGTCAGGGACGCCGCGGCGTCCCGGCCGTCGCGGACCATGTTGACCAGCTGGGCGTCCGGGTACAGGCGCAGCAGGTCGTCGACGTGCTCGATGTAGGTGGGGAACTTGTCGCCCCAGCGCGGCTTGTCGAAGCGCGCGGCGTACTGCTCGAAGGTCGCGGAGAGCGCGGACCCGATGGTGGGCGGTGCGGCGACGATCGCCTCGATCGTCTGCTTCCGGTCGATGCCGAGGCGCTCGAACTGGCCCTGCTTGCCGGTGATGAACTCGGCGAGCTTGCGCCGGTTCGCCTCCTGCGTGAGATCGCCGAACTTGGCGCGCTCGTAGTAGCTGCGGAGCACGAAGCGGGTCTCCGGGGGAACGGCGATCCGCGGGTGCGAGAGCAGCATCAGCCGCATCAGCGTCGTTCCGGAGCGCGGGCACCCCATGACCAGGACAGGACGTTCCACACGCGCATTCGACACGCGCAGCAGGCTATCGGGTTGTTCCTGGCAAGGTCCTGAGATGTTCGCGTGCAGCGCCTGAAACCGGCAGAAGTCGCTCGCTGCGTCCGTACGGTCAGTTCACATGGCGACGCGATCTTCAAGCATCGACACGTCCGCCACCCTGTCCGTGGTCGTGGTGGGGGCGGCGAAGTCCGGTACCTCCGCCCTGTTCTCGGCCATCCGCAGCCAGGGGGACTGGCTCGCCATCTACGAGGCCAACCACCAGGGCCAGATCCAGTTCCTGACGACGCATCCGGCGCCGCGGCGTGTCACGAAGGTGCTGCAGAGCCGCATCGTCGAGCGCGGGCTGGATCTCACCGGGTTCGACCACCGCATCCACCTCGTCCGCGACCCGCGCGACATGCTCATCAGCTGGATCCTGTTCCGCCCCCTGATCGGGGCGGCCGCGCGCGATCCCGAGTTCGTCTCGGAGTTCTGTGGCGCGCTGCGGCGGAAGGAGGCCGACCCCCGGTCGGTCTCGCTCGCGGACCTGGAGGAGATCTACCGCCGGCACGACGTCGGGCGCCCGTTCGCGGAGCGGTTCTCGCGCGCCTTCGCCGACGAGGCCGCGGTCTGCGAGCGGTACCCGGACATGCACCGGATCCGCTACGAGGACTTCCTCGCCAGCGACGTGGACGACCTCGCGCGGCGGATCGGCGTCCCCATCCGCACCGAGGTCACCGTGGGGGACCACATCGCTCACAACGAGCGCAGCAAGACGGCCGGGGGCTGGCGGCACTGGTTCACCCCGGTGGACGTCGACGCCTACCGTCCGCTGTTCGACCCTGCGCTGCAGCGCCACGGGTACGACCTGGACTGGACCCTCGCGACCGAGCCGACGATCGACCCGGCGACCGGCTCCGGGTACGTCGAGCGGAACCTCACACGTCCCCGCCTCGTGGGCGCGGGTCGCCCCGAGATGCTCGCCCGCGACCGCTACACGCCGGAGCGGATCGAGATGCTGAACTCGGGCGTGGCCGACGGGCGGGAGGCCGCGATGGTCGAGCTCGCCCTGGTCCATCTGCGTGGCGTGAACGGGCCGCGGGACTTCGCGGCCGCCCGGGAGCTGCTCGAGGATGCGGCCGCCCGGGGGAACGGTTACGCGATGATCCACCTCGGCCTCGCGGCGAGGTACCGGGCCCCGGGGTTCGGCAAGGCGTCCGGCCGGTACTTCCGGCAGGCCGTCGAGGTGATGGGCCGCCAGCGTGCGACCCGGCAGATCGGCGAGTTCGACCGCGGATGGCGGGAGCACGTCCTGCCGGCCGGGGCCGCCGGGCGGTCGCAGCGGTGGCTGCTGCGGGGGCCGTGGAGCCGCGTGCTCCGGACGTTCGCCATCACCGGCTGACGAACGGTCGGGCCTGCCCGGGTCGGGACACGCGGTGCCCACTACACTGCCGTCGATGGACGCGGAGATCCTGCACGTACTCGGAGCGCGTCCCAATTTTCCCAAGGCCGCCCCGGTGATCCGGGCGCTCGACGCCCTGGCGATCCCCGGTCTGACGCAGCAGATCGTCCACACCGGTCAGCACTACGACACGTTGATGTCGGACGTGTTCTTCGCCGACCTCGGCCTGCCGGAGCCCGTGGCCAACCTCGGCGTCGGTTCGGGCAGCCACGGGAAGCAGACCGGTGCCCTGCTGGCCGGGCTCGAGGACCTGATCGCGGAGCGCCGCCCGGAGCTCGTGCTCGTCTACGGCGACGTGAACTCCACCCTCGCCGCGGCGCTGGTGTGCTCGAAGATGGGCGTCCCGTTCGGCCACGTCGAGGCCGGCCTGCGCTCGTTCGACCGGACGATGCCGGAGGAGATCAACCGGATCGTCACGGACTCCCTCGCGGACCTGCTCTTCGCGACCAGCCCCGAGGCGATCGGCCTGCTCGGGCAGGAGGGCATCAGCCCGGACAAGGTCCACCTCGTCGGCAACCCGATGATCGACAGCCTGTTCGCCGCGCTGCCCAAGCTCGACGCCGCGGCGATGCGTGCGCGCTTCAGCCTGCCGGAGCGCTACGGCGTCGCGACCCTGCACCGGCCCGGCAACGTCGACGACGTCGCCGCCGCGCGGGAGCTCGTCGAGGCGGTCAACGAGGTCAGCCGGATGCTGCCGATCGTGCTGCCGCTGCACCCGCGCGGCCGGGCGACGCTGGCCGAGGCCGGGCTCGTCGCGACGCCGGACCTGCAGATCGTCGACCCGCTCGGCTACCTGGACTTCATGTCCCTCGTCCGCGGTGCGGCCCTGGTGCTCACCGACTCCGGGGGCGTCCAGGAGGAGACGACGGCGCTGAAGGTGCCGTGTCTGACGGCCCGTCCGAACACCGAGCGCCCCATCACCTGCACGCACGGCACCAACAAGCTCGTGACGCCGGCGACGATGGTCGCCGCGGCGAAGGAGGCGCTGTCCGCGGAGGCCGAGTGGCCGCCGGAGGGCCCGCCGCTGTGGGACGGTCAGGCCGGCCCGCGCATCGCGCACGTCCTCAAGCGCTGGCTCGCCGCCCGCCGCTGACCCGGTCCGGGCCGCCGTCGGAGGTGTACCGGAGCTCCGGGCGCCGGCGCAGTTCGGCGAGCACCGCCTCCGCCGCGGAGAGCCCGGCCGCGAGGCGCGGGATCGCGTAGGGGTCGAACGCCGGCGCGAACGGGGAGAGCGCGGCCGTACCCCCGGTGCCGAAGACGCCGGTGAACTCGTACGGGACGCCGTTGTGGGAGCCGCGCCAGGCGAGCTCGGGATTGCGGGGCAGACGGCCGTACGGGGTCGCGAACGTCCGCACCCGGTACCCGGGGACCGCGGCCTCGATGTCGGCGACGTTGGCGCCGATCTGCTCCTGGACGGCGAGGTCGTCGAGGTCCGGCAACTGCGGGTGCGACTGGGTGTGTGCCCCGATCTCGTACCCGTTCGCGGCCAGCCAGGGCAGCACGTCGGGGTCGTTGAACGGGATGCGGTTGGTCAGGACGAAGAACGTGGCGGTGGGGCGAAAGTCCGGATGTGCGCGGCCGAAGGCCTCGAGGATGCCGAGCGCGGTGTCCGGCTCCGGCTCACCGTCCGGCCCGATCTGCGCCTGGCCGGCGGAGGAGTCGTCGAAGGTCAGCACCACCGGGTGCGTGCCGACGGGCAGGTCGATGTTCCCGGCGACGTAGTCCGCAGCCGTCACGGGCCGGTAGCCCTCGGCGTGGAGCCGGCGCAGGTCCGCGCGGAACTGCGCGGGCGTCCGGTCCGACGGGGCGCGCAGCTTGGTCCGGATCTGGTGGTACATCAGAATCGGGATCCGGCCGAGCTCGTCGATCCCGCCCGCGGCCGGGACCCGGGCGGCGGGCGAGCGGGTCGGTGTGGCGGAGGCGGTGGCCGTCGGACGCGGGGTCACGGTGGCGGTCGGCGGGGGGAGGGTCGTCGCCGGCGTGGGGCTGGGTTCCACGGCTCGGGTGTCGTCCCCACCTCCGCAGGCACCGAGCAGGGCCAGGCCGAGGGCGAGGGCCGCGGCTCGGGTCGCTCGGGCCACGGTCAGCTCTGCGGAGCCCCGGTCAGCAGGTCCGCGAAGGTGTTGCACACGACCGGGAGGTCGAACGCGGCGATGACCTGACGCTGGGCCTCGGCGCGCCGGTCCTCCCAGGTGCCCTCGGCGGTCACCGTCCGGATCTCCGCCGCGATCGCGGCCGCGGAGTCGTGCACCCACTCCTCGGCGTAGACCGTGCGGGCACCCGGCCACGGCAGGACCGCCGGCACCGCGCCGGAGGCCATGCCCTCGGCGGGGGAGAGGTGGAAGCTCTCGTCGTCGCTGGTCGAGAGCACCCAGCCGACGCCGCGCAGCCAGGCCGGCACGTCCGGCCCGAAGCCGTCGAAGACGACCGCGTCGCGCAGGTTCGGGTCCGTCCGGATGCGGCGCATCAGGTCGTCCACGTGCGCGCGCTCGGCGGGCTGCCGCCAGACCCACCAGTAGTCCCAGGCCTGCTTGCTCTTCACGAACAGGTGGAAGCGCTTGTCGTCGCGGCGGAGCTCGGCGAGGACGTCGAGCGCCAGGTCCATCCGCTTGCGGGCCGGGGCGATGCCGATCATGCCCAGGTGGAACTGGGCACCCGTCAGCTTCGGTCGGTTCAGCTGTGCGCCGTCGACCCAGTTCGGGACCACCACGATCTTCTCGGCCGGCCACTTCGTGATTTGCGCGGTGAGGTCGGCGTAGTGCCGGTTCACGCAGACGACGGTGTCGACGTTGCGGATCTTCACCTGCTTGACGTAGTTCGTGAACAGTTCGAACCGGTGCAGACGGATGATCAGGCGCTGGTTGGAGCGCTTGTGCTTCGAGTACCAGATCGCGTTGCCGCCGCACCACTCGCAGATGATGACGTCGGCCCAGTCGAGCAGTTCCCGGCTGCGTTCCTTGTCGTGGCGGTTCAGGGTCTCCCAGTGGTCCATGCGCAGTTCGACGCCGGGCAGCGCGGCCAGGTAGTCCGCGATGCGGGTGAAGAACTTCATGTCGTGCCCGGCGACGACGACCCGCAGTGGGCGCGCACCGGCGGCGGGCAGGTTCGGCCGGGGCGAGGGAAAGGCGCGCTCGATCAGGGCGGCCATGCGCTCGGTCGCCTTCGTCATCGTGTGCTGGGCGGCGGCGGCGCCGGTCCGTTCGCGGGCGAGGGCGTACTTGGCGGGGTCGGTCGCGACGGCGGCGATCAGGTCGACGACCTCGCCGAGGCCGTGGTCCGGCCCGTTCGCGCCGATGCCGTCGACGAACAGCGGGTAGTCGGGCCCGAGCAGACGCTCGTGCATCGGCGTCCGGTTCAGCACGGCCGGCAGACCGAGCACGCCGTACTCCAGGACCTTGGTGGAGAGCTCGAGGCTGTCGTCGAGGTCCGCGTCGCGCCAGGACAGGCCGACGTGCGCGGCGCCGGCGAGCTGCATCGCCTTCTCACGCGGCTGACCGCCGTGCCAGATCACGCCCTTGCCGGACTCCAGGGCGGCCTGCATCCGCTCCTTGTACGTGGCGTCCTTCGGGTCGTCGTGGACCTTGTCACCGACCATGTGCAGCTCGGCGTTGACCCCGCGGGCGCCGAGCTGCTCGGGCAGCGCGGCCATCTCGAGGGTGTTCCAGCGCGGCGCGTACTTGCCGGTGTAGACGAGCTTGAGCGCACTGTCGGCGGACGGCGGGGGCGGCGACTCGACGCCGGTGACCTCCGGCGCGACCGGGGGGAAGAGAACCGAACGGCCACAGGCCTCGGGCACGAGGCCCTCGAAGAAGCCGCGGAGCTCCTCGGTCTGGCAGAGCAGGAAGCGCGACGCCTTCGCGATCGCCGTCAGCTGGTCGACGGCCTCCGGGGTCGCCTCGACCATGGACTGCGGGACGTCGGTGAGGTAGGTCCACAGGCGGCCGGTCGCGACGTCGTCGGCGACGAGACGGGACACCGCCGGGAGGCCGCGCACGACGACGAGGTCGTAGGGCGCCTTGGTGTCCAGTGCTTTCAGGACCTTGGAGACCTGAGCCGGGGTCAGACCGTTGGACTTGCCCGAGAGTTCGGGCAGCAGCGCGTCCTCGAACGGCTTCACGAGCGTGACGTTCGGCAGCGCCGCCAGGGGAGCGGTGAGACGGTCGGTCTTGATCGGCGCCTTCAGGACCAGGTCGACCTGGCACCCGGCGTTCGACAGTGTCTGGACGATGCCCTGGACCCAGATGGCCGAGCCGTCGATGAGGTTGAGGTCGACGTGGCCGTAGACCATGGCGCGGCGGGTCATGCGTTTTCCTCCACGGCCCGCTCGGCCGGCAGGTCGAAGCCGAGGTCGAGCTCGGCGTTCAGCCGCGCGACGAGGGCGGGGCCGGGTTCGGCGTCGGTCAGGACGAGGTCGGCGTGCGTCGCCACGCGGTTCAGCCCGGGGCTGGCGTAGTGCGGCGAGTTCCACCAGACGACCACCGGGCGCCCCATCGCGCGCGCGGCCGTGATGATGTCGACGAGCGCCTTGTCCCGCACCCCGTACGCGCCCTGCGTCGTGTAGGCCCAGGGGCCGGGTGCGCCGAGCGCGGCGGACTCGATGAGGACGACGTCCGGATCGGTGCGCGTCACGATGCCCTCGCCGTCGTGGGGGAGCAGCGTGTTCACGACCGCGTGCGGGTTCGCGACGTCCCCGCGCAGCGCGGGTGCGGTGTCGGCGGTGAGGATGCCCGCGAGAACCGGGACCGTCCGTGGCCCGATCGCCATCGCGGTGTGGGTCAGGTAGAGCAGGCCGGCGTCGATGTCGTCGAGCTCGTTGACCTGGCGTGCCGCGAGCCCGCGGCTCGGCGCCGCGGTCGCCGGAGCGGCCTCCCCACCCTTGCGCGAGCGGCCGGCCCGGCCCTTCCACATGCCCCACAGGTCCGAGGGGAGGGTCTTCGCCTTCCGCGGGTTCCGCGCCGCGTTCACCAGCGTCCGGCCGACGACGTACGTCGCGGACGACTCCAGCGCGGAGATCCGGGCCTCCAACGACTGGATCCGCCGGTCCCGGCCCGCGATGGCCCGTTCGTACCGGGCGGTCGCCGCGGCGCCGCTCATGACGTCGACGTCCTCGTCGTCGTCCGGGTCCACCTCCGGGAGCCCGGGGTGCGCCTCGACGCAGGTCAGCAGCGCTGCGCCGGCGACGGTGTCGGCGTCGGGGTCGGCGTCCTCCAGTGCGCTCGCGGCCAGGAGTTGCAGGGTCCCGCTGCGGCCGATCAGGTGCAGCGGCACCGGGTCCCCGGCGTCGGTCGAGAGGAGCAGCACCCGCGCCCCCGCCTGCAGCCGGGCCGCGACCTCCGCGACCGGCGCGTCGGCCAGGACGACCAGCGTCCCGGGCCCGAACCGCTCGTCGTCCGCGGGCGGCCGGGCGCTCAGCTCACCCGGCAGCGCGACGGCCGGGCCACTGAGCTGGACCACGGCCTCGACGCCCGTGAGGTGCGGAGTCAGCAGGTCGGATAGCTGCACGGGCACGCCGAAATCCTCCGCGCGGCTGCGCTGGTCTGGGGCCGAAGAAGATCGCTTCAGCCTAGGTGGTGCGGAAGGGGGGACTTGAACCCCCACGCCCGAAGGCACCAGATCCTAAGTCTGGCGCGTCTGCCAATTCCGCCACTTCCGCGTACCGACGAGCGTAGGGCAGCGGCCGCGGGGTCCCGGGCCACGGCCCCGCGTGCGGAGCGTTCGGCGGGGACGCTTCCGCGGAAGCGTTTTCTCCGGGTCGAGCAGTGTCGGTGCCAGCTCGTAGTGTCCGAACATCAGTTCGACAGAGGAGTTGGACATGAGCGACTTCCCCGCCGCGCACGCCGAGTCCGAGCAGCTGGTGCCGATCGAGGTGCTGGCGGACCGCATCACCGAGGGTGCCGGGCACCTGGCCGCCGCGACCGGAGCTTGGCTGGCGCTGATCGAGGAGTACGACCGGCGCCGGGGCTGGGCGTCGTGGGGCGTGAAGTCGTGCGCGCACTGGCTCGCGTGGCGATGTGGCATCGGGCTGACCGCCGCCCGGGAACACATCCGCACCGCCCGGGCCCTCGCCGACCTGCCTGTGACCCGGGCCGCGCTGGCGGCGGGGCAACTGTCCTACTCGAAGGCGCGGGCGCTGACGCGGGTGGCGACCCCGGAGTCCGAGGCGTCCCTGGTGGAGATCGCCGTGTCGTGCACCGGGGCTCAGTTGGAAGAGCTCGCCCGGGGGATGCGCCGGGCCGGGACGCGGGACGAGGTCAACGCCCGGCATGCGCGGCGCTCGGTGTCCTGGTCGTGGGCCGAGGACGGCTCACTGGAACTCAAGGGCCGGTTCTCCCCGGAGGACGGGGCGGTCATCGTGGCCGCGCTCGAAGCGGCCCGGGACAACCTGCCGGACCCCACGCCCGGCGAGGCCGGCGCGGACGACAACGCTTCCGCGGAAACGTTTTCCGGCACGCCCGCCGACGAGCACGGCCCCGCCGCCTATCCCAAGCGCGTCACCACGCAGCGCAACGCCGACGCGATGCTGGTCCTGGCCGAGACCCTGCTGGCCTCCGGTCCGGCGCCGGCCCCCGGCGGCGCCCGCCATTCGGTCATGATCCACACCGACCTGGACGCGCTCACCGACACGGTGGGCGAGGAGAGTGCCGGGCGCATCGAGAACGGACCGGAACTGCACCCGGAGACCGTGCGCCGGCTGTGCTGCGACTCCGGGGCGGTGATCGTGGCCCATCACAACACCGAGGGCGAGCGGTCCGGCAGGAAGCGATGGGCGACCGGGCGACGCGGGACCTGGATGGACGTCGGCCGGCGAACCCGGACCATCCCCGCGGCGCTGCGGCACGCTCTGCACCTGCGCGACGGCGGATGCCGGTTCCCCGGCTGCACGGAGACCCGGTTCGTCGACGCCCACCACGTCCTCTGGTGGTCCTGGGGCGGGCCGACCGCGCTGTGGAACCTGGTCCTGCTCTGCCGTCGGCATCACCGCGCGGTGCACGAAGGTGGGTTCGGGGTCCGCCCCGACCCGCGTCACGGGTTCGTGTTCACCCGGCCTGACCGGGTCGTCATCCCGGACAACCCCGCGACCTGGCGGCCCGACGCCGCCCGGGCCGGCACCGGGGTCGCGGCGGAGTTCGAGGTTCCGGTCGACCTGAGCACCACCGAACGCCTCGCCGCGATGCACCAGGTCTCGATCACCCCGCACACCGCGACCCCGGCCTGGAACGGGGACCGGCTCGACCTGGACTACGCCCTCGCCGTCCTGCTCGGCAACCGCCGCGCGGCCGACGAGGGTCCCCGCGGTTTCGAGCCCACCGGGGCGGCGCTGAACTGATCGGGTTCAGGCCGCCCCGGTGAGCTGATGGAGCGTCAGCCGGTCTTGCGCTCGATGCTGCGGAAGGTGTTCTTCCCGGGGCCGCCGTTGCCGGTGTCGCGCCCCTTGCCGCCGTTGAGGACATCGCGGCCCTTGCCGCCGATCAGGGTGTCGTTGCCCTTGCCCCCGTTGAGGGTGTCGTTGCCGCGTCCGCCGCGCAGGGTGTCGTTGCCGCTTCCACCGATGATGCGGTCGTTGCCCTTGCCGCCATCGATGGTGTCCTTGCCGTCGTTGCCGCAGATGACGTCGTTGCCGCCGAGTCCGCGGATGATGTCGTTGCCGCCGCGGCCGACGATGACGTCCCGGCCCGGGGTGCCGACGAGAACGTCGTTGCCGGGGGTGCCGACGATGGTGGCCTTCAGCCCGCCGCAGTAGTACGTCTTGGCCGGCGGGATGACCGGGGGAGTGACGGGCGGGGTCACGGGCTTGGTGTACGTGAGCACGACCGAGCCCGGACCGACGTTGCCGGCGGGGTCGGACGACCCGCCGGTAGGCACGAAGCCGCTGCCCCCGCCGCCGGTGCCGGTCAGTCCGCTCTGGGCGCCGCCGCCGCCGTAGTAGCCACCCCCGCCGCCGGCGCCGCCGGAGGTCGCGGAGTTGCCGCCGCGTCCGCGGGTACCGTTCGCCGATCCGCCGGTCGTTTCGGTGCCGCCGGTGCCGGCGGTGACGAGGTAGCCGGACTCGCCGCCGGCGCCGGTCGTCCCGCCGCCGGACCCACCGGACCGGCCGGGGCCGAGGCTGAAATCGGTGTCGCCGCCGCCACCACCGCCGGCGGCGATCAGCGGGTTGGTCGCACCGGTCGGGGTCGCCCCGGCCGGGAGGACGAAGGTCCCGCCGCCGCCACCCCCGCCCTCGTGGCTGATGATGCTCTCCATGGCGCTTCCGTCCCCGCCGCTGGGGGCGCCGCCGCTGACCGCGCCGGTCCGAGCGGTGGCCTCGGCACCGATCCACAGGTCGAGCACGGACCCCGGGGTCACCGGAAGGTCGCCGGACACCACGCCGCCGCGGCCACCCGGCCCGCCGATGATCACGGTGGCGTCGTACCAGTAGACGCCGTGCCGTCCGGATCCGCCTCGTGTCGTCGCGGTCAGGGTGGTGACCCCCGCCGGGACGGTGAAGTGCAGGACCTGGGTGGAGTCGGTGTACGTGCAGGTGACGGTTGTCCCGCCGTCGACGCACTCGCTCGGGAGTGCGGCGGCCGCGGGTGCGGCGGTGCCGAGCGGTGCGAGGCCGGCGAACAGCGCAACGGCGCCGGCGGAGACTCCGAGGCGGTGTCGGGTGTTGATGGTCATGCATTCCCCCGTGAGGAGCAGTAGTGAGACGCGCCCCAGGTGGACCGCGCTGCCGTGCCGTGGTGCCGTGGTGCTGACGGAGCGTCAGCCGGCGATGCGCTCGATGCCGTGGAAGGTGTCGTTGCCCTTGCCGCCGTTGGCGGTGTCGCGGCCCGCGCCGCCGCGCAGGGTGTCGTTGCCGCCACCGCCGTCGAGGCGGTCGTCGCCTGCGCCGCCGATCAGCGTGTCGTTGCCGCTGCCGCCGATCACGCGGTCCTTGCCGGGGCCGGCGTCGACGGTGTCGTTGCCGTCGTTGCCGCAGATGAGGTCGTCGCCGCCGAGGCCGGAGATGGTGTCGTTTCCGCCGCGGCCGACGATGACGTCGCGGCCGGGGGTCCCGACGATCGTGTCGTTGCCGGGGGTGCCGACGATCGTCGCCGCCACGCCGTCGCAGGTGTACCGGGGTGCCGGGGGCGTGACCGGCGGTTTCGGGGTCGGCTTCGGGGTCGCGGTCGGGGTCGGGGTCGGCGTCGCGGGCGGAGCCGGCAGGGCGTAGGAGATCCGGATCGAGCCGTCGGCGTCCTCGTGGGTCGAGGCGGTCGCGCCCTCCGGCACGTAGCCGCTGCCGCCTCCGCCGGCGCCGTCGAAGGCGCCGCCGGAGCCGCCGTAGTAGCCCCCGCCACCCCCGGCGCCGCCGTCGTTGAATCCGGGGCCGCCGCGGCCCTTCGCGCCCGCGGTGTCCCCGAGCACCGCCGCGCCGCCGGCGCTCTGGCTGCCGCCCTTCCCGGGCAGATTTCCGCCCCCGCCGGCGGCGTCGCCCCCGGCCGTGCCGCCCCCGGCCCCGCCGACGGCGTACTCGTTGCTGCCCCCGCCACCGCCGCCCCCGGCGGCGATCAGCGGAACGTGGTCGGCCCCGGTCGGGCTCCCGCCTGCGAACACGAAGGTTCCCCCACCGCCCCCGGCGGACATGGAGGTGCCGGCCCCGCCGCCGGGCTGCCCCGCGGTCTGGCCGCCGTTCTCGCCACCCGCGCCCACGAACAGGTCGAGCACGTCGCCGGGATCGGCCGGCAGGGTCGCGACGACGTGACCACCGGCACCGCCGTACCCGCCGCCCCGGCCCCCGCGGACGTCGAACGTCAACGCGGTGACCTGCTCCGGGACGGTGAAGTGCAGGACCTGGGTGGAGTCGGTGAACGTGCACGTCACCGTCTGCGCTGCCTGGGTGCAGCCACCGGGCAGGGCGGCCGCGGCACTGGCGCCGAGCGTCGCGAAGCCGGCCAGGGCGGCCAGCGCGGACGCCGTCGTCAGGACGAGGCCACGGGTCGAAGAGCCCACGAGATCCCCCGAGTGATCGCCATGCGGTGAGTGGCACTCACGTGCCTGTCGTGATCGTCACCCGGGACGGGGGGAAACGGGGGAGAAATCGGACGGATCCGGCCGTTCGGTGAGTGGGATTCAGCCGTTCGGCCGAGTCCGACTCAGCAGCGTCAGACCTCCAGGTCGCGGAGCAGGCGCTCGACGTGGCCGGTGGCCTTCACGCCGTACATCGCTTTGGTCAGCTTGCCCTGGGGGTCGATGACGAACGTGCTCCGGATGACGCCGGTGACGGTCTTGCCGTACATCTGCTTCTCGCCGAAGGCGCCGTACGCGGTGAGGACGGTCTTGTCGGGGTCGGAGAGCAACGGGAACGGCACGTTGTCGCGGTCGCGGAACTTCGCGAGCTTGGCCTCGGAGTCGGGGGAGAGGCCGAGCACGACGTAGCCCGCGTCGGTGAGCCGGGCGAAGTTGTCCCGGAAGTCGCAGGCCTGCTTGGTGCAGCCCGGGGTCATCGCCGCCGGGTACGCGTAGAGGATGACCGTCCGGCCCCGGTAGTCCTTGAGCTTGTGCTTCTTGCCGTCGGCGTCGGTCAGCGTGAAGTCGGGTGCGGTGTCCCCGGGGGACAGGCGGACGTTCGCCACGGCTCGGCTCCTCTGTCAGATGGTCGATCGCGGTTCTGATCGACGCGTTGTGATGACAAGGAGTCCATCCTGTCCACCCGGGGTCCTCCGCCCCGCGCCGGGTCAGCCCCGGGCGTCCTCGATGCCGCGGAAGGTGTCGCGGCCCCAGCCGCCGCGGCCGACGTCCGTGCCGCGGCCGCCGCGCAGGTCGTCGGCGCCCTTGCCGCCGTAGAGGGTGTCGTTGCCGCGGCCGCCGACGAGTCGGTCGTTGCCCTTGCCGCCGTAGAGGGTGTCGTTGCCGCGGCCACCGACGATGCGGTCGTTGCCCGTGCCGCCGCGGATGACGTCGTTGCCGTCGTCGCCGCAGATGAGGTCGTCCCCGCCGCGGCCCTTGATGATGTCGTTGCCGCCGAGGCCGCGGATGACGTCGCGTCCGGGGGTGCCGATCAGGATGTCGTCGCCGGGCGTGCCGACGATGGTCGCCAGTTCGCCCTGGCAGCGCGGGGTGGTCGGCTTCGGGCCACCACCGCCGTTGCCACCGTCGCCGCCGCCCGGGTCGGCCGGGACGGTGTAGCTGATGACGACCGACCCGTCGCCGAGGTTGCCGTCGGCGTCGGTCGCGCCGCCGCCGGGGACGAAGCCGCTGCCGCCGCCTCCACCACCGAGGGCGCCGCCCGGGGTCCAGAACCCACCGCCGCCTCCGCTGACGCCGCCGCCACCACCGCCGAAGCCGAGGTAGGCGTCGCCCGGGTCCTCGCCGGCCCCGCCGACGCGGGACGGGCCGCCGTCGCCGCCGGCCCCTCCGCCGGCGCCGCCGCCGTCCTGTCCGGCCTCGCCGCCGCCGGCGCCACCGAACCCTTCGACATCCTCGGAGAATCCGCCGCCGCCACCGCCGGCGGCGATCACCGGGACGGCCGCCGGGGTGTCCGGGGTGTTCCCCTGGGCGAAGACGAACGAGGCGCCGCCGCCTCCGCCGCCCGCCGCCGTCTTTTCCGGGTTGTACGTCGCTGAACTCGTGCTGCCGTTCCCGCCGCTGGCCAACCCGCCGCTGACCCCGCCGGTGCTGCCGTTCGCGGCCGCGCCGACGAAGAGGTCGTAGACCGTGCCGGCCACGACGGGGAGCGAAGCCTCCACCCGGCCGCCGAGGCCGCCGGGGGCGCCGGTCACCACGCCGGGTTCGCCGAGGTTGTCATCGGTGGTGCCGCTCCCGCCGGATCCCCCGCGGAGGTCGAAGTGCGCGGCCGTGATCCCGGCCGGGACGGTGAAGTGCAGGACCTGGGTCGTGTCGGTGTAGATGCAGGTGACCGTCGTGCCGGCCTGGTTGCACTCGGCGGGCAGGGCCGCCGCGGCGGTCGGGGCGGTGGCGGCGACCACGCCGCCGGTGAGCAGGACAGCGGCGGTTGCCGCGGGCACCAGGCGCATCGGTACTTCTCCCCGTCGGTCGGCCGCGATCTTCTGCACGGCCCTCGGGGAGATGGTGGCGGTGGGGCGGAGCGTCCGGGGAGCGCTGAGGGGCCGCGATGTCCGATCGGCCCGAAAAGTCGAGCCGATCGGACGAGTGGGGCGGTCTCGGCCCCGGGCGTCCTCGACGCCGCGGTCGGTGTCCCGGCCCGCACCGCCCGTGCCCGTGATGCCTCGGACCGCGGGGCGTCCGGCGCGAATTGTCCGGAACCTGACAGACTGCGCGGGACCAGGCAGGCGAAGGAGGCGAGTCGTGGCCAAGAGCGGGGCACCGGAGTCGGGGGGCGCGAACGCCCGTCTCGAGGCGCAGATCGAAGAGGCGCGCAACAACCTCGCCGAGACCATCGACGCCATCGCCGAACGGGTGGCACCCAAGAACGTGGCCGCCGAGGCAAAATCGAAAGCGCGCTCTTTCGTCGTGAATGAGGACGGATCCCTGCGAAACGACCGCGTGGTCAAAATCGCCGCGGTCGCCGGGATTGTCCTCGCGATCGGGCTCTGGCGGCGCTACCACTGAGCGGGTTCCGCCCGACTTGAGGGCCTTTGGGCCCGAGTTTTCGCAGGTCAGAAGACCTGGAACCGAATGGCCCAACGTCACGTCAAAGGCGGGACAGTCACTCGCCCGATCTGGGGAATCGCGGCGGCGGACTTTCTTCAGGGGAAATACGCTGCATCTCGGTGTCCGCAGCAATGAGCTTTGATTCCAGGGGTGGGATTTCAATGTCCAGCATCAACGCGGCTGCGATTGCGGCCAAGCACCGTGGCAACGCCGAGGGTTCGGTCCGGGTTCTCGGGCAGACCGCGGCCGTGGCCGGTATCTCCGGCGCTCTGCTCCTCGCCCTCAAGGCGATGGTGCTCGTCTCGCCGGCCGTTCTGCCCGGTAGTGACGGTCTCGACGCGCTGGGTCGTCCCAACGCCGTGACCGCGCCGGTCGAGCCCGCGCCGGTCGTCTTCGAGCCGGCCTCGAGCAGCGCCCCCGTCGGCGCCTCCGAGCGCACCGCTCCGACCGTCACCCGCACCGTCGTGCTCCCGACGCCGACCACCTCCACGCCGGTCGTGGTCGACAAGCCGAGCACCACGCCGACCAAGCCGAACACGCCGTCGACCCCGTCGACGCCGACGAAGCCCGCCGGCGCGTCCTCCTCGGTCGGCACCGTCACCAAGCCGGTCACCGACCTGGTCGACGGCGTCCTGCCGGGTGTCGGCACCACCGTCGGTGGCGTGGTCGACACCGTCGGCGGCACCGCAGACGGCCTGGTTGACACCGTCAACGGCGCGACCGGCAACCTGCTCAAGCCCGTCACCGACACCGTCGGCCTGGGCTCGAGCCAGGAGGCCAAGCAGGGCCTGGTCCCGACGCTCGGCAACACGCTCGGCAACGTGGTCGGCGGCGTCACCGGGTCGACCGGCGCCAGTGGCCAGCAGAGCGGTGGCCTGCTCGGCGGCGGTGGCCTCCTCGGCACCGGCCTGCTCGGCAAGAAGTAAGCCCGAACGGTCTCCCGGGACCCCGCAGC
>NZ_BAAAHE010000016.1:96496-116956 GCF_039525035.1 Sporichthya brevicatena | reverse complement strand
TCGTTTAACCGCCCGTCACCGTGACCCGGCCCACCGCCTACGCTGAGAACGTGAGTTCCTCTGAGAGCGCGGCGGACAAATTGCCGATCCGGATGCTGCACGACCGCGTCCTGGTGCGGGCGGACGCCGGCGAGGGGGAGCGGCGGTCCGGGGCGGGGATCCTGATCCCGGCGACGGCGCAGATGGGGAAGCGTCTGGCCTGGGCCGAGGTGGTCGCGGTCGGCCAGCACGTGCGATCGGTCGTCGTGGGCGACCGAGTCCTGTTCGACCCCGAAGACCGCTCCGAGGTCGAGGTCCGCGGGACCGACTACGTGCTCCTCCGCGAGCGTGATGTGCACGCCGTCGCGGCCGAGCGGCTCGACGACGGTTCGCCCGGTCTGTACCTGTAACGCCGGTTTCGTCACCCTGCGCTGACCGCTCGGTCACGTAGGGTCGCTGTGCGTGTGCTGGGCGTGGGATATGTGTTTGTTTTCTGGAGTCATTCCGGGAACACTCCGACACCCATCCGAGGTTCCACCCATACGCGAATCGCATGCGCGACCGCGGCGCGGGGAGGAGACACAGATGAACCCGATGAAGCAGGAGGACACCACGACCACGAAGCGTGCGTCGGTGCCGGTGCAGGGACGGCGGAGCCGTCCGGACGACACCGGCGACCCGGACCTGGTCCGGTTCTACCTGGACGAGATCGGCATGACCCCGCTCCTCACGGCGGAGGAGGAGGTCGAACTCTCCAAGCGCATCGAGGCCGGGCTGTATGCCGAGCAGCTGCTGGTCGAGGCCTCGCAGAAGGGCGGCCGCCGCATCGGCCCCAAGCGCCGCCTGGAGCTGGAGCGCATCGCCGCGGACGGCGTCGCCGCCAAGGACCACATGGTGCGGGCGAACCTGCGCCTGGTCGTCTCGGTGGCGAAGAAGTTCGCCGGCCGCGACGCCTCCTTCCTGGACGTGGTCCAGGAGGGCAACCTCGGCCTGATCCGCGCCGTCGAGAAGTTCGACTACAGTAAGGGCTACAAGTTCTCGACCTACGCCACCTGGTGGATCCGCCAGGCCATCCAGCGCGGGCTCGGTGAGCTCGGCCGGACGGTCCGGCTGCCCGTCCATGTCGTCGAGGAGCTGTCGCGGCTCAACCGGCTGGAGCGCACGCTGAGCGCCTCGCTCGGCCGCGACCCCAGCGTCGAGGAGCTGGCCGAGGCGTTCGAGGCGCCGGTCGAGCGCGTCGTCGAGCTCAAGCACATCGGCCGCGTCCCGGTCAGCCTGGACCAGAACGTCGGCGACGACGGGGACACCCGCATCGCCGACCTGATCTGCGACGACGACGCCGTCGCCGCGGCGGAGATCGCCGAGCACAACGCGATGCTCGACACCCTTCGGTCGATGGTGCAGTCCCTGCCTGAGCGGCAGGCGACGGTGCTGACGATGCGGTACGGCCTGCGCGACGGCAAGCCGCGCACGCTCGCCGAGATCGCCGCCCCCCTCGGCCTGACCCGCGAGCGCGTCCGGCAACTGGAGAAGGAGGCTCTCGCGGCCCTCCGCGCCCCCGACTCCCAGCTGGTCGGTTGGAGCTGACTCCTGCGACTTGGGCAGACTGGTCGGATGAGTACCGCTGTGCACCCCGAGGCCGGCCGGGTCGCTGACCCGGCCGGCCTCGTCGACGTCGCTCGTCTGATCACGGCGTACTACGCCGAGCACCCGGACCCGGCCGAGCCGGGTCAGCGGGTCGCGTTCGGGACCTCGGGGCACCGCGGGAGCGCCCTGAACCTGAGCTTCAACGACGACCACATCGCCGCGACCAGCCAGGCGATCTGCGAGTACCGCGCGGCCCAGGGCATCGACGGTCCGCTGTTCCTCGCCAAGGACACCCACGCGCTGTCCGAGCCGGCCGCCGCGACCGCCACCGAGGTGTTCGCGGCCAACGGCGTGACGCTGCTGCTCGACAGCCACGACGGGTACACCCCGACGCCGTCGCTGTCCCGCGCGGTGCTGACGCACAACCGCGGCCGCACGAGTGGTCTGGCCGACGGGGTGGTCATCACCCCGTCGCACAACCCGCCCCAGGACGGGGGGTTCAAGTACAACCCGCCGCACGGCGGCCCCGCCGACACCGACGCGACCGGCTGGATCCAGGACCGCGCCAACGAGTTGCTCGCGGCCGGCCTGGCCGGGGTGAAGCGCATCCCGCTCGCGCGCGCCCGCGCCGCCGAGACCACCGGCACCTACGACTTCCTCGACCGCTACGTCGCGGATCTCCCGCTCGCGGTCGACCTCGACGCGATCCGCGCCGCCGGCGTCCGCATCGGCGCCGACCCGCTCGGGGGGTCGAGCGTCGCGTACTGGGGCGAGATCGGCGAGCGCTACGGCCTCGACCTCACCGTGGTGAACCCGCTCGTGGACGCGACGTTCCGGTTCATGACGCGGGACTGGGACGGCAAGATCCGCATGGACTGCTCGTCGCCGTACGCCATGGCCTCGCTCATCGAGAACCGCGCGACGTACCAGATCGCCACCGGCAACGACGCCGACGCCGACCGCCACGGGATCGTCACGCCCGACGGCGGTCTGCTCAATCCGAACGCCTACCTCGCGGTCGCGATCGACTACCTCGTCGCGCACCGGGACGGCTGGCCCGCGGGCGCCGCGATCGGCAAGACGCTGGTCTCCTCGGCGATGATCGACCGCGTCGCGGCCGCGCTCGGGCGCACGGTCGTCGAGGTGCCGGTCGGGTTCAAGTGGTTCGTCTCCGGGCTGCTCGACTCCTCGCTGCTCTTCGGCGGCGAGGAGAGTGCGGGCGCCTCGTTCCTCTGCCGCGACGGCTCGGTGTGGACCACCGACAAGGACGGCCCGCTGCTGTGCCTGCTCGCCGCCGAGATCGCGGCCGTCACCGGCCGGTCGCCGAGCGAGCGGTACGCGGAGCTCACCGCAAAGTTCGGTGACCCCGCCTACGCGCGGATCGACGCCCCCGCCACCCCGGCGCAGAAGGACGTCCTGAAGAAGCTGACGCCCGATCAGGTCACCGCCACGGAACTGGCGGGCGAGCCGATCCGGGAGCGGCTGACGGCGGCGCCCGGCAACGGGGCAGCGATCGGTGGGCTGAAGGTGACGACGGAGAACGGGTGGTTCGCCGCGCGTCCGTCCGGGACCGAGGACGTCTACAAGATCTACGCCGAGTCGTTCATGGGCGCCGATCACCTCGCGCAGATCCAGGCCGAGGCCCGTGAGGTCGTCCAGGCCGCGCTGGGTGGGGCATGAGCAGTCTCGACGGCGCGGTGGTCGAGCAGGTCGTCCTGCTGACCCCCGACGGAACCCCCTGCGGCGTCGCCGACAAGGCCAGCGTCCACGGCGAAGTGACGCCGTATCACCTCGCGTTCTCGTGCTACGTCTTCGACCGCGACGGCCGGCTGCTCGTCACCCGGCGGGCACTGGACAAGCCGACCTGGCCGGGGGTGTGGACCAACAGCTGCTGCGGGCACCCGGGGCCGGGCGAGGACCCGGCCGCCGCCGTCGTCCGGCGCCTGGACCAGGAGCTCGGCATCACCGCGGAGGACCTGACCCTCGCGCTGCCCGACTTCTCCTACCGCGCCAGCTTCCGTGGGGTCGAGGAGTACGAGCTGTGCCCGGTGTTCCTCGCCCGCTCCGACGCCGCCCCGGTGCCCGACCCGAGCGAGGTCGCGGACGCGGTCTGGCGGAGCTGGGACGACTTCGTCGCGGCCGCCACCGCGCCTGAGAGCCAGATCTCACCCTGGGCGCAGGAGCAGGTCCGGGCGTTGATCGCCGGGGGCCATGTGGAAACCTTCCTAGGCAGATCGAGGGAGGACTGATGGGCCAGGGATCGTTCGAGGGCCGGGTTGCGATCATCACCGGCGCCAGCCGCGGCATCGGGTACGCGGCGGCCGAGGAGATCGTGCGCCGCGGCGGCAAGGTGACCATCACCGGCCGTGACGCCGACGCGCTCGCCGCGGCGGTCAAGGAGCTCGGGGGCCCCGGCGTCGCGCTCGGGATCGCGGGCAAGGCCGACGACGCCGACCACGCGCGGTCCGTCGTGGACGCCACCATCGCCGAGTTCGGCCGCATCGACCACTTCGTCGCCAACGCCGCGGTCAACCCGGTCTACGGCCCGATCCTGGAGGCCCCGCCGGCCGCGGTCCGCAAGGTCTTCGACGTCAACATCATCGGCGCCGTCGAGTGGATCCGGCTCGTCCACGAGGCGTGGATGAAGGACAACGGCGGCTCGATCGTCACGATGTCCTCGGTCACCGGTCTCGGCGCCAGCCCCGGCATCGGCGTCTACGGCGTCAGCAAGGCGGCGCTGATCGCGCTGACCCAGCAGCTCGCCGTCGAGCTCGCCCCGACCATCCGCGTCAACGCGATCGCCCCCGGCGTCGTGAAGACCAAGTTCGCCGAGGTCCTCTACGCGAACGACGAGGAGGGCGCGGCCGCCCCGTACCCGCTCAAGCGCCTCGGCGTCCCGAGCGACATCGGCTCCGCCGTGGCGTTCCTGCTCTCCGACGACTCGGCCTGGATCACCGGCCAGACCCTCGTCATCGACGGTGGCCTCACCGTCCCGCTGGGGGACATGCAGCAGCACTGACCCCCCTGTGCACTAGAGATGTCATCTCCAGTGCACAGCGCAGTGGAGATGACATCTCCAGTGCAGGCAGGGTCAGGCGGCGTGGCCGAGGTACCGGGCGAACAGGTCCTCGCCGTCGAGCTCGCCGGGTTCGCCGGCGAACGCGACGCGGCCCTTGTGGAGCAGGTAGACGAAGTCCGCGAGCTCGAGGGCCTTGGTCACGTACTGCTCGACGAGGAGCAGGCTCGCCCCGCCGGCGGCGATGGTGCGGAGGAAGTCGAAGATCTCGTCGACGATGATCGGTGCGAGGCCCATCGAGACCTCGTCGAGCAGGACGGTCTTCGGGTTCTGGATGTAGGCGCGCATCAGCGCCAGCATCTGCTGTTCACCGCCGGACATCGTCCCGGCGAGCTGGTCCATTCGCCGGCCGAGGACGGGGAAGACCGACGCGGCCGCCTCGAACGTCTTCTCCTCGTCACCGCGCTTGCACTGGACGACGAGGTTCTCCCGGACGGTCAGCGACGGGAACACCCCGCGGCCCTCGGGGACGTGACAGACGCCCTGATCGACAAGGGTGTGCGGCGGCCAGCCGGTGACGTCCTCGCCGTCGACGAGGAGCGCGCCGGACGTCGGCCGGACCAGGCCGGCGGCGACACGCAGCACCGTCGTCTTCCCGGCGCCGTTCGCGCCGAGCAGCGCGACGATCGAGCCCGGCGGCACGTGCAGGGTCACGTCGTGCAGCACCCGCGTCCCGCCGTACCCGGCGTGCACCTCATGGAGCGTCAGCATCGCGGCCTCCCGGTCATTTCTTGGCGCACACGGGCTTGGACCCGTTCGGTGCGGTCCAGCCCTTCTCGGACAACAGTGCGTAGTACACGCACGGGATCTGCGGGGCGGCCTGCTGGCCGGGAGAGAACGTGATCGGGGGCGCGAGCCCGCCGAGCGTCTCGTTCTTCACCTTGCCCAGACCGGTCATCAGGTCCGCGGGGGTCAGGGGCTTCGTGGCCGCGGCTGGCCCGAGGTTCTTCACCGCCGCCTCGAGCAGCTTCATCGACGCCCACGCGGTGATGGAGTTGCCGTCCGCCTCGGTGCCGGGCGCGTAGCGCGCGAGCGCCGCGTGGTACTCCTTCTGGCCCGGAGTGTCCGTCAGCGTCCACGGGGCGTTGCCCGACGAGGTCGTCATCGTGTTGCGGCGGATGCCCGGGTCCTTCGACTGGGCCGGGCTCATGACCCCGCCGCCGGAGGCGAACTGGGGGTAGAAGCCCAGCGCCGCGCAGGACCGGGCGACGCGGGCGATGGCCGACCCGTCGACGCCCATGCCGAAGGACTCGACACCGGCGTTCTTGGCGTTCTGACACTGTGCGGTGAAGTCCGTCTGGGTCAGCGAGACCGCGGAGCTGTAGACGATCTCCGCCCCGACCGCCTTGGCCCGGGCCGGGATCGACTTCGCGATCGAGGTGCACAGGCTCGCCTCGACGCAGTAGAGCAGGCCGAGCTTCGTCTTGCCGGACTGCACCGTCTGCCGCAGGCCGCCCTCGACCAGCGCGTCCAGCCCCGCGCCCTGCGGGAACAGGTACGGGTTGTCGAACCAGGCGGGGTCGATCGCGTCTCCGCCGACCATCGGCACCTTGTGGCGCTCGACGACCGGCACGATCCCGGACATCGACATCGGGGCGAAGGTGGCGACCAGCGCCACCGCCTTACGGGTCGTCAGGAGGGCCTGGGCGTGGGAGGCCGCGCGGCTGGGGTCGCCGCCGTCGTCGACCGCGTAGAGCGTGACGGGGTGGCACGCGAGCCCGCCGGAGGCGTTGATGTGCTGGGCGTAGATCGCGGCGGCCGTCCGGGCGGAGGCGAAGATCGCCCCGAGGACGCCGCTGAAGCTGCCGATCTGACCGAGCACGACGGGAGCCTCGGACCCGGTGCACGTCAGCGAGGAGTTCACGGCGGCCGTGCCGCCGGCCGGCTTCGCGCCCGGCTGCGTCGGGGTGCCGGTCTTCGGCGCCGCCGGGGCCGCGGGCGCGCCGGGGACGGTCGCACCGCCCGGCGCTCCGCTGTCCACCGCCACCGGCGCCTGGCCGGGGGCGGCCGGCAGCGCGCCGGTCCCGCCGACGGTGCCGGCGCCGGTCGCGGCGCGCACCTGGTCGAGCGTCGCCTGATCCAGGGTCACGGGCCCGCCGCCGGCGCCGGCGCGGACCTCCTCCTCGCTGGCGCGCGTCCCGCACCCGGTCAGCAGCACGGCGGCGGTGAGCACGGCCGCGGTCGCGCGCCGCAGCGGGTTTCGGCCGTTCATCGGTCGACCTTCGTGCAGACGTACTTGCTGTTCGGAGCCGTCCAGCCCTTCTCGGAGTCCAGGGCGAAGAACACGCACGGGATGTCCGGAGCTGCTTTCTGACCGGGCGTGAAGGTGATCGGGGGCGACAGACCGTCGAGGGTCTCGTTCTTGATCCTGCCGAGGCCGGTGACGATGTCGGCGGTCGTCACCGGGGCGTCCCGCGCCGCGTCACCGAGCCGCTCGATGGTCGCCTCGAACAACTTGCCGGCCGCCCAGGCGAGCATCGAGGGACCGTCCACCTCAAAGCCGGGGGCGTACCGCTTCAGCGCGTCGGCGTACTCGCGCTGCCCCGGGGTGTCGGTCCGGAACCAGGGCGCGTTGGCGCTGGCGGTCGACATCGTGTTCCGGCGGATCCCGGGGTCCTTCGCCTGCTCGTTGCTGACGACGGGGCCGCCGGTGACGAACTGCGGGAAGTAGTTCAGCGCCGCGCAGGAGCGGGCCACCCGCGCGATCGCGGAGCCGTCCACGGCCATCCCGAACGCCTGCACCCCGGCGTTCTTGGCGTTCTGGCACTGCGCGGTGAAGTCGGTCTGCGTCAGGGACACCGGCGAGCTGTAGACGAGCTTGGCCCCGGCGACCTTCGCGCGTTCGGGGACCATCTTCGCGACCGAACCGCAGACGCCGACCTCGACGCAGTACAGCAGACCGTGCACGGTCCGGCCCTCACCGACGGCCTGGCGGAGCGCGCCGTCGACGATCGCGCGCAGGCCGCCGCCCTGCGGGAAGAACTGCGGATGCGCGAACCACGGATCGGAGACCACGTCGCCGCCGATCACGGGCAACTTGGTCCGCTCGATCGCGCCGACCATCCCCGACAGCGCCATCGACACCATGCCGACGAAGGCCTGGACCTTGTACTTGGTGACCATCTCGCCGACGAGGGCCGACCCCCGGCTCGGATCGCCACCGTCGTCCGCGGCATGCAGGACGATGGGGTGGCAGGCGAGCCCACCGGACGCGTTGACGTGCTTGACCCACACCGCGAAACCCGTGCGGGCCGATCCGACGAGCGGCCCGAAGACGCCGCTGAAGCTGCCGACCTGACCGATGTGCAGGGGCGCGCCCGGCTTGGTGCAGGCGCCACCCGTCGACCCGGTGCCGACGGAGGCCGCCGGTGCGGACGTACTCGGGGCGCCGGCGGTGCCGGAGGAGCCGGGGGAGTCGGTGCCCGGAGCGGTGCCGGACCCGGGCTGGGGAACGGTTCCGGGGACCGCGTCGGTCCCGGCGTCCGCGGGTCCGGCGGCGGGGGCGGGGGCGCCGGGGAGCCCCCCGGTCCCCGCACCGGCCTCACGCAGTTGGTCGAGGGCGGACTGGTCGAGCTCGACCGGCCCGCCGCCGACGCCGGCCTGGATCTCCTCCTCGGACGCGCGGGTTCCGCAGCCGCTCGCCAACAGGGCGACGGCGGCGGCGAGCGCAGCGACGGTGCGGCGGGCCCTCATCGCAGGTCCCTCGCGCCGGAGATGCACAACGGCTTCGAACCGTTCGGGGCCGTCCAGCCCTGCTTACCCAGCAGGGTCACGAAGACGCAGCCGCTGCTGCGGCTCTTGCCCTTCTGCGCGTAGTTGAGCGGAGCCGTGATCCCGCCGAGCGTCTCGTTCTGGATCTTGCCCAGCCCGCTCAGGATCTGATCCGCCGTCAGCGGTTTCTCCCGCGCGGCCGGCCCGAGGAGCGCGACCGCTGCCTCCAGGATCTTTCCCGAGGACCACATCTGCAGCGTCATCCCGCTGCTGACGATCTGCGGGGCGTAGGTCTTCAACGCTGCCTGGTACTCCCGCAGACCGGGCTGGTCGGTGGCGAACCAGGGTGCGTTCGGGTTCACCGCGGCCAGGCCGAGCTCACGGATCTGCGGGTCCTCGGCCTGCTTCGGGTTCACTGCCCACGCGGCGCCGACGAGCAGCGGCTTGTAGTTCAGGGCCACGCAGGAGCGGGCCAGCCGCGCCATCGCGGAGCCCTCCATCGCGACGACGAGCTCCTCGACCTTCGCGTTCTTCGCGTTCTGGCACTGCGCCGTGTAGTCGGTCTGCGTCAGCGAGATCGACGAGGAGTACACGAGCTCGATGCCGGCCTGCTTCGCGGCGGCGCCGATGTCCTTGCCGATCGAGGAGCAGGTGTTGATCTCGACGCAGTAGAGCAGGCCGATGCGCCGGTGTCCGCGGTCGGCGGCCTGCTGCACCAGACCGGCGATCGACTCGCGCCAGCCACCGCCCTGCGGGAACAAGCACGGCTCGGTGGCCCACTCGGCCCCGAAGTCGATCCCGATCGCGGGGATGCAGTTCTTCTTGATCTCGGGCAGGAAACCCGACTGGGTCAGCGCGGTGAGGTTGCCGACGAACGCGACCACCCCGCGGCCGATCAGGTCCTTCGTCGCCGCGGCCGCACGGGACGGGTCGCCGCCGTCGTCGCGGGTGTAGAGCGTCACCGGGTGGCACGCGAGGCCCCCGCGGGCGTTGACCTGTTTCGCCCAGACGGCCATGGCGGTCAGTCCGTCGCCGGCGATCGGCCCGGCGAGACCCGAGAACGTGCCGACCTGCCCGAGGGCGATCGGTGCTCCCTGCGTGGTGCACTTCCCGCCGTCCGCGGGGGCGGCCGGCGCCGCGGCGGTGGTGCCGGGCTTGGTCGTGGTGGAGCCGGGCGCGGCCGTCGTGCCCGGCGAGCCCGTGGTGCCGGAACCCGGCACGGTCGCCCCGCCGACGACGTCGGGCAGTTCGCCCGCGGCGCCGGGGGCGGCCGGAGCGGCCGCGCCGTTCGCCGCGGCCGCGGCAGCCTCTCGGAGCTGGTCCAGGGCAGCCTGGTCCAGCGTCACCGGACCGTTCGCCTGTGCACCCGCCCGGACCTCGGCGGGATCGACCCGAGTTCCGCAACCGGAGACCAGGACAACGCCGGAGAGAACCGCCGCCACCAGGGCCGCGGCGCGACGCTGCCTCATACACACACCTTCCGGCTGCCCTTGGGGGCCACCCATCCGTCCTGGGTCAGCAGCTCGTAGTAGATGCAGCCGCTCGACTTCGCGTTCTTCTGATTCGGGGTGAAGGTCACTCCGGCCGTAAGTCCTTCCAGGTCCTCGTTCTTCACGGTGCCGAGGGCGTCCAGGATCAGAGCGGTCGTCAGGGGGCCGGAGCGCGCCTTCGCACCGAGGCCGGCCAACGCCTTCTCCAGCAACTTCCCGGAGGTCCAGGCCTGGATCGACGGGCCGTCCGGCTGCAGGGCCGGCGCGTAGCGGCTCAACGCGTTGCGGTACGCCTTCAGGCCGGGGGTGTCGGTCTCGGTCCACGGCGCGACGCCGCTGGCGACCGCGAGCCCGAACGAGCGCAGGGTGGGGTCGGCGGCCTGGGCCGAGCTGATCGTCCCGCCGATCCCGGAGAACAGCGGCTTGTAACCGATCGCCGCGCACGAGCGCGCCACCCGGGTCATCGCCGAGCCGTCCATCCCGAGCACGACCTGGTCGGCGCCCGCGTTCTTGGCGTTCTGGCACTGGGCGGTGAAGTCGGTCTGGGTCAGGGAGATCGCGGAGTCGTACACGAGTTCGCCGCCGGCCTTCTTCACGCCCTCGGCCCGGCCGTACGCGATGCCCTCGCTGCACGCGGTGACCTCGACGCAGTAGAGCGTCGCGATCTTCTTCTTGCCCATCTCGACGCCCTGCTTGAGGAACCCGACGATCTGGTCGAAGAAGCCGGCTCCCTGCGGGAACATGTACGCGCTCTCGTTCCAGTCGGGGGCGAGCAGTTCACCGCCGACGGCCGGAAGCTTGAGGTCCTCGATCGCGGTGCGGAAGCCCGCGATCGAGAAGACCACCACGCTGTTGATCAGCGCGACCACCTTGTTCTGCGCGTGCAGCTCGCGTACCAGCGCCGCGGCCTTGGCCGGGTCGCCGCCGTCGTCACGCGCGAAGACCGTGACGGGGTGGCAGGCCAGCCCGCCCCGGGCGTTGACGTCCTGCGCCCAGATCGCGGCGGTGGTCCGCGCCGAGGCGGAGACCGCGCCCGCGAGGCCGGAGAACGTTCCGACCTGCCCGAGCGCGACCGGGGGAAGTTGCTCGGTGCACGCCGCGTCCGCACCGCCCCGCGCCGCGGCGGGCTGGTTCGCCCGGCCGGATCCGGGACTCGCGGGACCGGTCGCGGCGCCGGTGGTGTCCTGCCCCGGAGCGGCGTTCGTGGTCGTGGTCCCGGGCGCGAGCGGCCCGGTGTCGACGGTGCCGCTCGGGCCCTCGCCCGCGGGCGCCCCGGGAACGGGGACCGCCCCGCCACCGGCCGCGGCCGCCCGCAGCTGGTCCAGCGACTCCTGAGTCAGCGTCACTTTGCCGGAGCCGGCGGCGCCGGCGCGGATCTCGGCCTCGTCGGCGCGGGTCCCGCACCCGGTGAGCAGGAGTGCGGCGGCGACGACGAGAGCCGGAACGGAGCGGGTCAGATGCATTGCAGCTTGCTCCCGCGCGGTGCGGTCCACCCCTGGGGGGTGAGGAGTTCGTAGAACAGGCACCCGCTGCTCGGTGCCTTGGCCTGTCCGGGCTTGTAGGTCAGCGGGCCGGTCAGTCCACCGAGGGTCTCGTTCTTCAGCTTCCCCAGTCCGGTGACGATCAGCTCGGTCGTGAGCGCGCCGTTGCCGCCGAGTTCGACGGCCCGCTCCAGCAGAGCGGCCGACGTCCACACCGAGATCGAGGCGCCGTCGGGATCGAGCGAGGGCGCGTAGCGCTTCATCGCGGCCTGGTACTTCTTCAGCCCCGGGGTGTCGTCCAGGAGCCAGGGGGCCACCGACGTCGCGGTCGCCAGGTTGAACGAGCGCAGCAGCGTGTCGGTCGCCTGGCCGGGGCTGATCGTGCCGCCGACGCCGGAGAACAGCGGCTTGTAGCCCAGCGACGCGCACGAGCGGGCGAGCCGGATCATGGCGGACCCGTCCATGCCCAGCGCGATCTGCTCGGCGCCCGCGTTCTTCGCGTTCTGGCACTGGGCGGTGAAGTCGGTCTGAGTGATCGAGATGGCGGAGCTGTAGACGATCTCGGCCCCGGCGCGCTTCGCGCCGCCGCCCTTGAGGATCTTGTCGGCGTACGTGCACGCGCCGACCTCGACGCAGTACAGGTAGGCGAGCTTCTTCTTGCCGGCCTCGACGCCCTGCTTGATGATGCCGATGATCTGATCGCCGATCGACGCGCCCTGCGGGAACATCCAGGGGCTCTCGTGCCACTCCGGGGCGATCAGTTCGCCGCCGATGGCGGGGATCTTCTCGGCCTCGACGGCGGAGCGGAACCCGGCCGCGGAGAACGCGACCGTGCTGCCGACGAGCGCCAGGATCCGGTGCTGGGCGACGAGTTCCTTGACCAGCGCGGCGGACCGCGACGGGTCGCCGCCGTCGTCCCGGTTGAGGATCGTGACGGGGTGGCAGGCCAGTCCGCCGCGGGCGTTGACGTCCTGACCCCAGACGGCCAGGGCCGTGCGGCCGGGCGCCGAGATCGCGCCGGTCACCCCGGAGTAGGTGCCGACCTGACCGATGGTCACCGGCGCGCCCTTGGTCGTGCAGGTGGCCGCGGGCGCGACGGCGGAGGACGCCGGCTCCCGTCCGGCCGCGGGCGCCCCGGCGGCCGGGGTGTCCGTGGTGCCGGTCGCGCCGGACGTGCCCGGCGCCGTCTCCGGGACGGCCCCACCGGGCAGGGCGGACGGCGGCACGACCCCGGAGGGCAGGCCGACGACCGGAGCTCCCGGCTGTGCCGCGGGCAGCGCGCCCTGCAACTCGGCGATCACGGACTCGGGCAGCGGCACCGGGCCGCCGCCCGCGCCGGCCTGGATCTCGGCGTCACTGGCGCGCGTGCCGCAGCCCGACAGCAGGACCACTGCCGCCGCGGCGATCGCGACCAGTCGCTTCATCGCCCGGCTCCCACCGGCTCACGGGACCGCTCCGCCGCCCGGGCGTCCGCGACCCGGGCCCGGGTCGTGCTCTCCTTCCGCCACGAGGACTCGCGCGCCCACTTCCGCAGCGGGAGGTTGGGGCGCCGGGTCGCGTAGACGGCGGCGAGGATGGCGCCGAGGCCGAACAGCACCTGGAACCCGTCCTCGAACCCGACGTTGTACGCCGGGCCGACGAACATGAACAGCGGGCCGACGATCGCGCAGGTGACCGTCGAGCGACCGGAGATCGCGAGCACGGCCAGCAGGACGAGCGAGAACACGAAGTTGAAGCTCGTGCCCGACACCGAACCGAACTGCCCGGCGTAGAGGGCGCCGCTGATGCCGGCGAGGAACGCGGAGATGCAGAACACCAGGACGCGGGTGACGTTCGCCGACGTGCCGAGGGTCGCCAGCGCCGTGGGGGAGTCACCGAGGCTGCGCAGCAGCCGGCCGAGTCGAGCCCGCTCGATCGCCATCACCAGACCGATGCCCGCGACCGCGAACATCAGCAGCAGGTAGTAGTACGCGGTGTCGGAGGTGAAGCCCGCCGGCCGCGAGGTCTTCAGGTCGGCGAGGCCGAACATGTAGCTCTTCACGTAGAAGAACTGCGCGATGAAGATGCCGAAGCCCAGCGTCGCCAGGGCGAGGAAGAGCCCGGACAGCCGGATCGCCGGGATCGCGACGACCGCGCCGACCGGCACCGCCATCAGGCCCGCGAAGAGCACGGCGAGGCCCCACGGCACGTCGTTGGAGACGGCGTGCGCGAACGCCGCGGCGCCGACGGCGGCCAGACCCATCTGACACAGCGACACCTGACCCGACGTGTGCACGAGCAGGCCGAGGGAGAGGAAGAGCAACACCTGACTCATCGCGTTGATCCACACCGGCAGGCGTGAACCGACGACGTGCGGGACGAGGACCGCCCCGAGCAGCACCAGCGACATCACGAGGAAGCGCAGCTGCGGGGGGACGACCATCGGCGCCGCCGCCCGGGCCCGCACCTGCGAGCCGAGGTCGCCGAGGCGGCGCCGGCCGAGGACGAGCAGGGCGATGAAGAGAACGATGAACGGCAGGTTGAAGTCGAGGCCCTGCAGCCACTCGCGCGTCGCGGTCTCCTTCGAGACCAGCTTCTGGGCGACACCGATGGCGAGACCACCGGCGTAGGCGAGCGGCAGGCTGCGGAACGAGCCGAGCGCCGCGGCGCCGAACGCCTGGACGACGAGCAGGGAGAGCAGCGTCGCGTCGAGCTGCTGCTGCTGGGAGGCGAGCAGGACACCCGACGCGGCCGCGAAGCACGAGCCGATCAGCCAGGCCTGCTGGCGGACCCGTGTCGGCGCGACGCCGGCGGTGTCGAGCAGCGCGGGGTCGTCGACGACCGCGCGCATCATGACGCCGAGGCGGGACCGCTCGACGAGCAGGTAGAGCCCGACGGCCGCCGCGGTCACCGATGTCAGGGTGATGACCGAGTCCCAGGTGACGGACACTCCGGAGACCGTGAAGGCCTCGTCCCGTGGCAGGAACGGCTCGAAGAGCCGGTACTCGGACCCGTAGATCCAGGTCGCGGTCGCGCGTATCAGCAGCAGCAGACCGATGGTGCCCACGATCTGGTACGAGACCGGGACGCGCGCGAGACCGCGGGCCATGCGCTCCAGCGCCAGACCGAGGATCGCGCCGAAGACGCCGATCGCGAGCAGCGCGGCGACGGGCCACGGCAGGCCTCGCTGTTCGCGCAGCTCGTAGAACGCGTAGGCGGCGCCGGCGCCGACGGCGCCGTGGCCGAAGTTGAACAGACCGGACGTCCGGTACGTGAGCACCAGGCCCATCGCGGCCAGGCCGTAGATGGAGCCGTAGACCAGCCCGAAGACGAGATAGGGGACGTACTCACTCATGACGGGGCCTCCCCCACGGATCGTTCTTGGGGGGTCGTCGGGGGGCGGAGCCCCCCGACTGTGCAGATGGGGCACGGGCGCAGCCCGGCCTCCACGTGGGCGGCCTCGGCGGCCCAGCGGATGCCCTCCTTGCCGGCGAGCATCTGGCAGTCCGCGGCGTGGTACCGGCGCATGCCGGTCGCGGTGCCGAAGCCCGCCCGGTCCGTCGCGACCGGAACAGCCGCGGCGGCCGTCGGGGCGGGGTGGCGGCGGTCCAGCTCGGTGAGCACGCTGCGGCGGAGCACGGCGACGCGGCGGAGCCCGAGCAGCAGCCAGAAGACCATGCCGAAGCCGCCGACGATCAGCGCGGTGATGCCGAACCGAGCCAGCGGGTCTGGGAGTCGAGGTCGACGGTGTCGCTGACGCCGAGCCAGCCGACGACCAGACCGGCCACCGCGACGGCGAGCACCACCGCGACGACCACGACGTCACGCCGAGCCCAGGGCTCGGCGCCGTCGTGGAGCGGCGCGCTCCGGGCGGTGCCGGCCCGCGCCACGCGGGCGCGGGTCTCGCCGAGGCTGATCGAACTCATCGGTGTCGAATCCTCAGACGTGGTCACGACCGGTCACGTCCGCGGCCGGGGCCGCTGACGCAGCCGCCGGGACCGCGGCCGGCGCGGGGTCGGCGTCGAGCCGGGTGCGGATGCCGCGCAGCTCGCGCCACTGGTCACGCAGGTCGGCCGAGAGCCACATCATCCCGCCGAAGCCGAGGAGGAACACGCCCCCGAGCCCGGCGGAGGCGAGGTAGGGAAGCTGCTCGCTGACGAAGCCGGTGTCGCTGATCTTGAACCAGCCGACGATCAGCAGGATCGCGCCGAGGAGCACGGCCCCGGCGCCGAGCGCCCGGTCCCACTGCACCCGGGCCCAGTCGACCAGGGCGATACGCGACTTCGGGGGTGCCATCAGCGTGCTCCTCGGTACAGAACGGCGCAGCCACCGACCGCGGCGAGACCCACGGCGGCGACCATCAGGTAGATCCAGCCGACGTCGGAACCGATCGCGGCGCGGGTGGCCTGGAGCGATGCCAGGTCGATCCCCGGCACCCCGGCGGCGGGGGCGAGGACGGGAACGCTGCCGGGGGCGGCAGCGAAGTCGGTGCTCGGCAGGGCGGCGTCCACCGGAGCCGCCGGGACGCCGGTCGCGGCGTCGACCTCACCCGGCGCGGCTGCGGCGGGGGTGTCGGGCAGGACCGTGTACGTGACCTCGGCGCGGAGCTTGCCGATCGAGAGCGTCACGGGCGTCTCGCCGGAGAGCCCGCCGGGGAGGCCGGGCGGGGGAGCCGGGAGCGTCACCGTGATCTCCAGGCCGGCGCCGATGATCCCGTCCGGGGTCTCCTTGGCCGCCTGGTACGTCGTGGGGAACCCGGCGGAGGTGAGCGCGTCGGCGATCGCGCTCGCCGGCACGTCGTTCTCGACCGGGGCGTCGGTGCCGTTCTGCAGCGAGAACTTGCCGTTGGTCAGGCCGATCACCAGGCCCGGCGCGGTCAGTCGCGTGAAGCTCAGCTCCGAGACGCGGGTGAGCTTGCCGGTGGAGTCGCGTGCCGCGCTCGCCACGCCGTGCAGGCCGCTGATCACCAGCGTCTCGCCGATGCGCAGGGCGTCCATGTCGGTGACGGCCTTCGCGACGACCTCGTCGCCGGTGCGGGCGACGCGGGCCGACGACGTCGCCCCGGCGCCGGTGGAGCCACCGGTCGCGGTCGCCTGGGTCAGCGTGTCCGTGCTCTCGCTGCGCAGCTCGATCCCGGGGTAGGAGAGCTGCTTGGCGCCGTCGCCGAAGCTCGTCGAGATGACGAACGGGTAGGCCGGCAGCGGCACGCTCGCGGCGCCACCGACGACGCCGGGCAGGCCCGCGATCTCTTCACCCGGGTAGGGGAACGCGGCGTAGGCGTCCGACTGCTGGAGCGAGTTCTGCGTCGCCGCCGCCGTCGGGCCCTGGAGCTGGGGCGCGATGTTGAGCGGGATGGACTCGTTGGTGAAGACGATGCGGGCACCGGTGGCCTCGGCGACCGCCGCATAGGTGGCGTCAGCCTGGGCATCCGCGCTGATCAGCGGCACGATGGCCAGGCCCAGTGCCACACAGACGGCGGCGCCAGCCTTACGGTGTAAGTAAGCCATGCCTGAGAGTATCCCTACGAAATGTGTCCATTGTGTGGCCCGCTCCACATTTTTTCTCAATTGGGAGGAAGACTCACATGCGTCGCACCCTGCTCGACGAGTCGCACCAGGCCTTCGCCGATGCTGTCGCGGCGTTCGTCGCAAAGGAAGTCCTCCCGCACTACGAAAAGTGGGAGACCGAGGGGATCGTCGACCGCGAGGCCTGGCGCGCCGCCGGCCGGGCGGGCCTGCTCGGCCTCTCCGTCCCGGAGGAGTACGGCGGCGGCGGGAACACCGACTACCGCTACAACGCGGTCCTCTGCGAGCAGATCGAGGGGACGCCGGGCCTGGCCATCCCGCTGCACAGCGAGGTCTGCGGGCCGTACCTGACCGAGCTCTGCACCGAGGAGCAGAAGCAGCGCTGGCTGCCCGGGTTCTGCAGCGGTGATCTCGTCACCGCGATCGCGATGACCGAGCCCGGCGCCGGCAGTGACCTGCAGGGCATCAAGACCACCGCCGTGAAGGACGGTGACGACTGGGTGATCAACGGGTCGAAGACCTTCATCACCAACGGCATCCACTCGGACCTGGTCATCGTCGTCGCGAAGACCGACAAGGACGCCGGCCACAAGGGGATCTCGCTGTTCGCCGTCGAGCGCGGGATGCCGGGCTTCGAGCGCGGCCGCAACCTCGACAAGATCGGCCTGCACGCCCAGGACACCGCGGAGCTGTCCTTCACCGACGTCCGCGTCCCCGAGCAGAACCTCATCGGGGAGCTGAACCGCGGGTTCTACCACCTGATGCACAACCTGCCGCAGGAGCGACTGGTCATCGCGATCGGCGCGATCGCCCGCGCGGAGCGGATCTTCGAGCAGACGCTGGAGTACATCAAGACGCGCACCGCGTTCGGCCAGCCGATCGGCAGCTTCCAGAACAGCCGGTTCGTCGCCGCCGAGATCGCGACCGAGCTCGACGTCGCCCGCGCCTACGTCGACCGCTGCATCGCCGACCACACCGAGCGTCAGCTCACCGCCGCCGACGCCGCCAAGGCCAAGTGGTGGACCACCGAGCTCTCCCGCAAGGTCATCGACCAGTGCCTCCAGCTCCACGGCGGCTACGGCTTCATGGAGGAGTACCCGGTCGCCCGCGCCTTCCGGGACGCCCGCGTCAGCACGATCTACGGCGGCACCACCGAGATCATGAAGGAGATCGTGGGTCGTTCCCTGGGCCTGTAGGCGCGGAATAGTGGACGTGTCAACTAGGTTGTGGCAGCATCACCTTCCGAGGAGGCCGCCATGCCAGCCGTGACCGTTCCTGACATCACCGTCCTGCCGCGCGTCGCCGAGCCGGACCCCGCCACCACGACCGCGCGCCCCGTGCTCGCGGCGCGGCCGTCGCCCCAGGGTTTCGAGGGGGAGGGGTTCCCGGTCCGGCGGGCCTTCGCGGGCATCAACCAGGCCTACCTCGACCCGTTCATCCACATGGACCAGATGGGCGAGATCGAGTACGCGCCGGGGGAGCCGAAGGGCACGCCGTGGCACCCGCACCGGGGCTTCGAGACCGTCACCTACATGATCGACGGGGAGATGCAGCACCGCGACTCCGTCGGCGGGGGCGGGCTCATCACCAACGGCGACACCCAGTGGATGACCGCCGGCAGCGGGCTTCTGCACATCGAGACCCCGCCCGAGCACCTCGTGATGTCCGGGGGCCTGTTCCACGGCATCCAGCTCTGGGTGAACCTGCCGAGCGCGGACAAGATGATCGCCCCGCGCTACCAGGACATCCGCGGCGGCGAGGTGGCCCTGCTGTCCTCGCCCGACGGCGGCGCGCTGCTGCGCGTCATCGCCGGTGAGCTCGGCGGGCACCAGGGCCCGGGGTCGACGCACACCCCGATCACCCTCGTCCACGCGACGATCGCGCCGGGGGCGCAGATCCGCCTGCCGTGGAACCCCGCCTGGAACGCGCTGGTCTACACGCTCTCCGGCGACGGCACCGTCGGCGCGGAGCGGACGCCGCTGAGCACCGGCACCACCGCGGTCCTCGGCGCGGGCGACGCGGTCGTCGTCGCCGCGAACGGCGCGCAGGAGGCCCGCCACGGCGGTGGCCTCGACGTCCTGATCCTCGGCGGGCGGCCGATCCGCGAGCCCGTCGCGGCCTACGGTCCGTTCGTCATGAACACCCGGGACGAGCTGATCCAGGCGTTCGAGGACTTCCAGGCGGGTCGCCTCGGGGTCGTCCCGGAGTGACGCCCTAGGCTCGCGCCCATGGCTGACCAGAAGGCCGAGGCGACGAAGCCGATCGCGTACGACGGACCGGAGCGGGTGTACCCGCCCGTGATCGCCGCCGCCCACGTGTGGTTCCGCGCGATGGGCGTGACGGTGACGGTCGACGGCGCGCACCACGTGCCCCGCACCGGTCCCGTCGTGCTGGCGTCCAACCACGTCAGCTACCTCGACTTCATCTTCGCCGGCTGGGGCGCGCGGCCGTCGAAGCGGCTGACCCGCTTCATGGCGAAGGAAGCCGTCTTCACGCACAAGATCTCCGGCCCGCTGATGCGCGGCATGAAGCACATCCCCGTCGACCGCGACGCGGGCATGGGCTCGTTCCGCGAGGCGCTGCGCGCGCTCAAGGCGGGGGAGGTCGTCGGCGTCTTCCCCGAGGCGACGATCAGCCGCTCGTTCACCGTCAAGGAGATCAAGTCCGGCGCAGTCCGGATGGCGATGGCCAGCAAGGCGCCACTCGTCCCGGTCGCGGTGTGGGGCGGTCAGCGGCTCTGGACGAAGGGCCGGCCTCGCCGACTGCTCCAGCGCAAGGTGCCGATCCTCGTCTACATCGGGGAACCGCTGACGCCGCAGCGCGGCGACGACCCCGAGGCCGCGACCGTCGAGCTGCGCCGCCGGATGCAGGACCTGCTCGACCGCGCCCAGCGCGACTACCCGGATCGGCCCGCCGGTCCCGACGACCGTTGGTGGCTCCCGGCCCACCTCGGCGGGACCGCTCCGACGCCGGAGGAGGCGGCCGCGCTCGACGCGGCCGCCACGCACTGACGCGCTGAGTTCTCCTCAGCAGGGCGCCGTCGCGCCCTCGTGAATGTCCGCACAAAGTGCGCCGACACGCCGCCCAAATGTCCGAACATGCAGGTCAGAGCATTGGCGTTTAAAACATGATTGAGTTGGTCGGGTTAGTTGCGATAGCCCGAATCGCCTGATAACGTCTCCGTCATGACGAGCGCATTCCTGGTTGCTCGCCTGCACGTCGACCTGATGCGGCAGGACAGCGACCTCTGTCAGAACCTGGCCTGAGACCGGCCTGAACCGGTCCGCCTGAACACCGTCCCCCGGTGTTCGCGCTCGCTTTTCTCTCCCCTCCCTCGCTCCGGCGGTCTGCGCGTGTGCGCGCACGCCGGCGCGCCTTCCCCTCGAGTGAGCCCACATGAGCGAACCCACTCCTGCGCCGCTGTGGCGGCGCCGGTCGGTGCTGTTCGCGCTGGTGGCGCTGCTCGTGGTGGCGCTGCCGACCGGGGGCTTCCTCGCGTACGGCGCGTGGACGCGGAGCGGGGAGATCGTCTACGACCGCGGTGGCGAGGTCTTCGGGGCTGATGCCTCGCTGCCGCCGGTCGCGGACGCCGGTCCGACGACCCCGGCGGCCTCGGCCGCCGCGGCGGCGGA
>NZ_BAAAHE010000016.1:13748-96476 GCF_039525035.1 Sporichthya brevicatena | reverse complement strand
CGACCGGTTCCCCTGACGGGTCAGCCGGTGCCGCCGCCACACCGGCGCCGACCGCGACGGGGGCGGCCGCGACGCGGGAGACCGCGCCGGCTCCGGCCGGTCGCAAGGCGGCGACGGCGGGCCGCACCGGTTCCGCCGCTCGCGGCACCAAGGCGAACGGCCTGCCGCTGCCGCGCACCGAGCCCATCCCGGGGACCTACGGTCTGAGCGTCTCCGGTTCCGAGAAGGTGACCTTCGGTCCCTTCTCGTTCTGCGGTCGGGACCTGCCGAAGCAGTCGCAGCTCGTCGTCGCTCCCGCGCGCAACGAGCCGGCCGGGTCCTACAACTTCGACGTCCGGTACTTCCCCGGTGAGGCCGGCAAGCACGACGAACGGCACATCTACCGCTACGCCGGTGGCGCCGTCGACCTCACGTTCGAGTCCGCGACGGTGACGTGCAGCGGGGTGCGCCAGGGCTCCGACATCTCCTTCTCCCCGGCCCAGCGCTGCGTTCCCGCGGTGCTGAAGGTCGGCGAGAGCTGGTCCGGCACCGGCGGTGACGCCGACCGGACCGAGAAGTACACCTCGACGGTGACGGGCGTGGACACCCTGACGATTTCAGGGATCCGCGTTCCGGTCTTCGTCATCGACACCCGGACCACGTTCACGGGTTCGGAATCCGGTGAGCGCACGCGGCGGTGGTGGTACGCGCCGTCGCTGGCCATGCCGGTGAAGTGGGCGGACACGACCTCGGGGGGTCGGTCCGGCGCGAAGTACAGCAACGAGATCACGGTGACTGTGTCCAGCCTGCCGGATACAGCTGCCGAGGTGCTCGAGGCAGGGGGCCGATAACGCTCTGTTCAACGACGAGCACGCGTATCTGACCCCCGATCATTTCCTACAACCTCTGGAGCGAAACCAGATGACCACCCCCACCCAGGCTCCGCCGGGGCGCAGTCGCAAGCTGCCCCGACCGGGCCGGCGTCTGGCCGCGGTCGCCGCGGTCCCGACGCTGATCGCGGCGGGCTTCGTCGGCTTCAACTCGCCGGCGGCGGACGCCACCGACAAGGTCCTCACCTACACGTCGAAGTTCCAGGCGACGAACGGTGAGATCTTCACTGCGACGAACCACCTGGTCCAGGACAGCCCGGCGATCACGCAGGCCAAGCGCAACCTGGTCGACTCGGTCCTCAACGGGACCAACACCGACCTGGACGCGCAGAAGATCGTCACCAAGGACGGCAAGATCCGCCACGAGTACCTCGTGGTCTGGGCCGGTGACTGGAACGCGGCCGACAACAACTCCGCCGGCCTGCTGCAGACGCGCCCGGCGATCAACCCGGTGACGCTGCCCGACACGATTCGCGACAACGCGGTCGGCCCGGACTTCCTCGCCGTCGTCGACGCCACCAAGGGCTCGCCGACCTACGGCAAGGTCGTCAACACCGTCACGACCGCTCCGGTCGTGGAGAACGAGCCGCACCACATGCAGTACCTGTGGCACAAGGGCGACTCGATCTACGCCGGTGGTCTCTACAGCGACATCACCTACGTCTTCGACGTCAAGGCGCTGCCGAAGATCGAGATCAAGGGCGTCAACCTGCCGACCGACACCCCGTGCGGGTCGATCCCCGACGCGTACTGGACGCTGAAGGACGGCACGGCGTACGGCACCTACATGGGTGGCGCGGACGTCCCCGGCCCCTGCGTCTACACCAACGGTGAGGTCCGGGTCTCCAACGGCTTCGGCGGTTCGCCGGGCTCCCTGGTCCGCATCGGTCCGGACGGCAAGACCCTCTCCGAGGTTCCGGCCGCCCTCCCGACCTCCGAGGACCCGGTCCGCTGCATCAACTACCCGGTGCTGCCGCAGGCCACCTGCGCCAACCCGCACGGCATCCAGGCCCGTGAGGACCTGAACCGCCTGATCGCCTCGGACTACGCCGAGCCGCGCAACATCGTGCTCGACCCGGTCCGTCCGCCCGGCCCGAACGTCTTCCGCGACACGGTCCGCATCTGGGACATCTCCGACCGCGACAACGCCAAGCTCGTCTCGGTCTCGCAGATGCCCGACGGCCCCCGCAAGCAGCGCAACCCCTCGCACGAGGAGCCGCGCGGCATCATGGAGGTCACCGTCACCAACACGCCCAAGAACAAGGGCGCGTTCGCCTCGTCGATGTGCGGCGGTGTCATCTACTACACCCCGGACATCACCAACCCGAAGCCGGTCTGGCGTGAGGTCTTCGACGTGACCACCGCGTCGCGCTCGATCGACCCGCAGGTCACCGAGGGTGGCGGCTGCACCGGCGCCGGCTGGATCCAGACGAGCCCGGACGACAAGTACCTGTTCCACGCCGTCATCGGCCGTGGCCCGGGTTCGACGAGCCCGTTCGACACCGGCTCGGCGAAGATGGTCTACATGCTGGACATCCAGAAGCTCCTCAAGTCCGGCACGAACCCGAAGTGCAACATCGACACGATCCAGGAAGTCAGCAAGGGTGGCGACGAGCCCGACTGCCCGACGCTGTCGGACGCCTTCCACGTGCAGGACAACACCTCGGGTGGTCCGCACTGGGGTGCGATGGACAACTTCGAGCTGGGCAAGGACGGCTACTACCGCGAGACCAAGTCGCCCAAGCGCATCGCCTTCTCGAACTACTTCGTGGCCCGTACCAACACGGACGGCAACCACAAGCTGTGCATCCTGGACATCAAGAAGGGCAAGCTGGTCCTGGATGACCGGTTCGTCGACGAGTACGACGGCACGAGCTGCGTCAACTTCAACCGGACGTCGTGGCCGCACGGCGACTTCGGTGACGCCAAGCCGCACTCGATGCTCTTCGTCGTCGCCGACGAAGACATTCGATAAGAGGGATCCGCAATAACACGCAACATCGCTCGTAAGGTCGCCGCCGTCTCGATCCTGACCATCGGTCAGATCGGGGCGGCGGCGCCCGCGTTCGCCCACGGCGGGGGAGAGTCCGCCGCCGACCTCGCGGCCGCCGACGCCGTCGCCCGCGCGGTCGCCCTCGCGACCGCCGCGCTGCTGGCCGGCGTCGCGCTGCTCCGGCCCCTCGCCGGTCGCCCGACCGAGACCGCCCGCGGGCTGCTCGCCACCGCCGCCGCGGCCGGTGCGCTCGCCGCCGTCGTCGGCGCCGTCGGTGACCTGGAGAGCCTCCGCTACCTCCTGCTCGTCCCGCTGCTGGCGGTCACCGCGGCCGCGGCGATCCGCGGACCGGCCGGCGCCTCCATCGCCGCCGGGGCCGCCTCGAACGTCTGGCTGTCCTGGAGCGCGCTGACCGACTCCGTCGGGGACGCGATCCTGATGCTCGGTCACGTCGGCGTCGCCACCGTCTGGGCCGGCGCCGCGCTGGCGTCCGCGACCGCCGAGCCCGGTACCCGGGCCGCGCTGGTCCGCCGCCTCGGCCCGGTCGCGATCGGCGCCGGCGTGCTCGCCGCCGTCACCGGCGTCCTGTCCGCCCGCAACTACGACGTCTCGCTCGACGGCATCACGATCACCGACTTCGGCACGGTGGTCGTGATCAAGGCCGCGCTGCTGATCGGCGCCGGTGCCCTCGGCCTCGGCGTCCGCTACCTGCTGCGGGCCCGCCGCGGGGCCGCCCCCGGTCCGCAGGGCGGGGGAGTGCTGGCCCGCCTCGAGCTCGGCGTCCTGTGCGCCGCGATCGTCGCCGGCGCGGTGCTGACCAGCCTGCCGCCGCCGGGCAAGCCGCCGGCCCCGGGCGCGCCCCTGGTCCGCGCGCTCGACATCGACGACGCGATGACCGGCCTCGCGATCGCCCCCCAGCGGCCGGGGCTCAACCTCGTCCACCTGATGACCGACCGGCTCACCGACGTCGTGGTCGACGGCCGGCGCTACCGCGCCACGCCCCGCCCCGGCGCCCCCGGCCTGTGGGCCGAGGTCTCGCTGCCGGCGGGCCGCTCGCTGATGGAGATTCGCCAGGGCCGCCAGGTGGCCGCACAGATCGTCGACACCGGCTCCGGTCCGGCGCAGGAGGGTCTGACCGGCCCGGACGGCGCGGAGTGCGCCGCCGCGGCCATGGGCGCCGCGCTGGCCGGGTCGAAGCTTCCGCTGGCGGCCTGCCCGTCCGAGTCCCTCTCGCCGCCCGACACGGCGGCCCTGCGGGCGCTGGTGGCGTCGCTGGAGGGCCGGGGCGTGAAGAGCCTGCAGCTGATCACCGACACCTCCCCGCGCGGCGTCGCCGCCGAGCGCGTCGTGCGCGCCCAGGCCAGGAGCGCGAAGATCGCGATCCGGACGGGCAAGGTCGACGCCGTCCTCGCGATCGCCGGGTGGGAGGTGTCCCAGGCCGCGCTGGAGGCGCAGCGGGACGCCACCCCGCCGCTCTACGGCGTGTACCTGGCCCCCTGGCTGGTCCAGTCGAAGCTCGTGGCGGCCACCGGCGGGTCCCCGCTGGCCGTGCTGCCGTTCGACCCCGCGAGCCCGGAGGCGCAGGCCTACATCACCGCGTTGCGCCGGGTCGGCCCGAACGAGACCGCGACGGCCGCCGGCTACCTGGCCTTCCTCGCCGCCCTCGACCAGCAGCTGCCCCCGCGGGATCTGTTCCTCTACGCGGCGACGGTGAGCTTCGAGATCATGCCGATGGGGGACGGCGCCGGCGGGTCCATGGACCACAGCGGCGTGACCACGACCTGGTTCGAGGGCGGGGCGCTCACCCCTGTGAGCAAGGCCCTGCCCGTGCCCGGCTGAGGCCGGACGGGCCGCAGGTACCGTGGAAGCCGTGTCGGTCCTGCTCAAACCCCGCTGGGTGGCGTTGCACGTCTTCGCCGCCGTGGTGGTCGCGGGCTGCACCTGGGCCGCCTGGTGGCAGTTCACCGTCGCTCAGGACGGCAGCGGCCGGAGCCTGGGTTACGCCCTGCAGTGGCCCGCGATCGGCATCTTCGGCCTCGGCGTCTGGGCCTGGCTGTGCCGGGACGGCATCCGCGCCGCCCGGGAGGGCGATTCGGCGAAGCCGCCGCCGCCCGCCCCGGCGCCCGTGCGGCGGACCCCGGTGGTGACCGTCGACCCCGACGAGGACCCGGAACTGGCCGCGTACAACGCCATGCTGGCCCGGTTGCACGAGAAGGACGAGAACGCGTGAAGAACACCCCGGCCACCCGCTACCAGGTGGCGGCCTACGTCGTCGGCGTCCTGCTGCTGCTCGTGTGCGTCGAGATGGTGATGGCGTACGGCTTCGACAACAAGTCGCTGAAGTGGGTCGTGTACGCCCACGGCTACTTCTACATCCTGTACCTGGTGCTGGCGTTCGACTTCTTCCGCCGCTACCGGTGGCCGCTGCGCCGGCTCGGGGAGATGATCCTCGCCGGGGTCGTCCCGGGCATGACGTTCGTCGTCGAGCGGCGGATCGCCCGCCTCGCGCAGGAGACTCCCGCGCGCCTCGACGGATCCGGGGCCGCCGCGCTCTAGCGTCGGGTCGACATGACCGCACCCGACGGCAGCGCACCGGTGACGACACCGGTCGCCGGCGGCACCAGTTGGCCGCCGATGATCTACATCGCCAAGGCCACCGCCACGGTCCTCGGCGTGATCGCGCTCGCGCTGTTGATCTCCGAGGTCCGCTCGGTGATGGCGTCGATCTTCCTCGGGTTCTTCTTCGCCGCCGGCCTCGAACCGGTCATCCGGAAGATGGAGGCGCGCGGCCTCCGGCGCGGCGAAGCCGTCCTCATCCTCGTCATCGGGGTGCTGACGGCGATCACGCTGATCATCTGGCTGATGATCGTGCCCGCGGTCGAGCAGGCGAGCGAGTTCGTCGCCAACATCCCGACGCTGCTGGACGACCTCAACGAACGCGGTGAGGGCCGGGAGATCCTCGGCGTCAAGCTCGACGACCCCGAGGTCCAGCGCAAGATCCAGGAGCAGCTCGACAAGATCCCGGAGATCCTCGCCGCCTCGCTCGGCACCGTCTACGGGATCCTCGGCGGCATCGTCACCGCCCTGTTCGGCATCTTCTCCGTCTTCGCGCTGACGATCTACTTCATGATGGCCATGCCGCGGCTGCACTCGTTCGCCGCGCGGGCCCTGCGCGACCCGGAGAAGGTCGAGGTCCTCGACAGCTCCCTCGACCGGATCGGCGGCTACGTCACCGGTCAGCTGATCGTGTCGCTGTCCGCGGGCGTCTTCGCCGGCGTCGTCCTGAGCGTCCTCGGCGTCCCGTACTCGATGGTGCTCGGCCTGGCGGTGGCGTTCTTCGACGCCATCCCGCAGGTCGGCGCGACGATCGGCGCGATCATCTGCACCCTCGTCGCGCTCACCGAGAGCTGGCACCTCGCGCTCGCGGTCTTCGTGATCCTGGTGGCCTACCAGCAGTTCGAGAACTACGTCCTCGCGCCGCGGGTGTTCTCCAAGGCCGTCGACCTGTCCCCGATCGCGGTGTTCATCGCCGTGCTGGTCGGCGCGGCCGTCGGCGGCGCGATCGGCGCCCTCACCGCCCTCCCCGTCACCGCCGCCCTCAAGGTCGTCTTCCGCTACGTCTTCCGCGAGCAGCTCGGCCGGATCGACCAGGAGGCCTACCTCGGCCGCGGCGTCTACGGCGACGACGAGCGCGAGGACATCCCCTGACGCCGCCGCTCCCACCGCCGCTCGCGCCGCCGCTTCACCGGCTGAGGCCCTGCTTCACCATGCGGCCCGGCTGGTGGAGCGGGTGCTCGCCTGGTGAAGTGGCGCGGGGCGGCTGGTGAAGCTGCGCGCCGGGGCGGGGCGAGGACATCCCCGGTCGGCGGCGGGGGCTTCACTAGGCTGACCGCGTGCCGCGATCCACGGGTGAACTCGTCGATCTGTTCGTGCTCGAGACGATCGAGGACGGGCTCTACCGGGGGAAGCAGCCCTCGACGGTCATGCAGCGGGTCTTCGGGGGCCAGGTGCTCGGCCAGTCGCTGTTGGCGGCCAGTCTGACCGTCGACCCCGGCCGGTTGGTGCACTCGTTCCACGCGTACTTCCTGCTGCCCGGTGACCCGTCGGTGCCGATCGTCTACGACGTCGACAACCTGCGGGACGGCCGCTCGTTCAGCGCCCGCCGGGTCGCGGCGCGGCAGCACGGGAAGCACATCTTCTACCTGACCGCGTCCTACCAGGGGGACGAGCCCGGGCTGAGCCACCAGGACGTCGCACCCGCGGACGTGCCGCCGCCGGAGGACTGCCCGCCGCTCGCGGACTCCCTCGCGGGCGTCATGCGCTCGGACGTCGCGGCGGCGATGGCGGAGGAGTTCGGCGCGATGGACTTCCGATTCGCGGGCTCCTCGGCCCCGGGCGGCCGGTACCACGACCCCGCGCACCCGGCGATCGCCCGCGTCTGGATGCGGGCCGGCGCCACCTCCGGCCGGGCGGGCGAGGACCCTGCCGACGAGCACGGCATCCCGGACGGCCACATGCTCCACCGGTGCCTGCTGGCGTACATGAGCGACCTGACGCTGCTGCACGCGAGCCTGGTCCCGCACATGACCGTCCGGCCCGAGGACATGGTCCGGGCCTCGCTCGACCACGCCATGTGGTTCCACCGCCCGTTCCGGGCCGATCGGTGGCTCCTGTACGACCAGGTCTCCCCGTCCGCCTCCGGGGCCCGGGGCCTGTCGTTCGGGCGGATCTACCAGGACGGCGTGCTCGTCGCGAGCGCCGTTCAGGAGGGCCTGATCCGGCCCACCGTCGCCCTGCCCTGAGGACGGCCGGATTGATCTTCGGAGGGGGATTTCCTCTCCCACACGGGGGGTCAGGTCTGGCCAGAGGGGTACTCGCTGGGTCTAGACTGCACCGGTCCGCCCCACTTTCGGCTCGTCCCTGAAGTTGCGCCGCAAGTGGAGCAAAGGCCACCTACCTGACATGTGGGGGCCCCGCGGTGCGTCTTTGGCGCGTCCGCAGTGCCTCCTGAACTGGCCGCGTCCCGGCGGCAGGGAAGGCAGCGAGCACGCATGGATTCGCTGACAGCAATGGATCTCAACGGCGGTCTGGTCGGACCGTCCATCGTCGCCGGCGTCACCACGTCGGGCCTGTACGGCCTGGTCGCGGTCGCGCTGGTCCTCAGCTACCGGATCAGCCGCACGATCGCGTTCGTGCACGGCGGCATCGTCCTCGCAGGCGCGCTGCTGTTCTGGTACTTCTGCACCCCCACCTACTCGGGCGGTGAGGACCTCCTCGCCGGCCTCGACGACGGCGGCGGAGGTGGCGGTAGGCCGGAGCTGCCCAAGTGGCCGGTCATGATCGGCCTGATGCTCGCGGGTGCGGCGGTCGCCGCGTTCTACGGCTGGATCGTCACCAGCACCCGCATGGCGACCTACCCCCGCGTCACGCTGACCAACTTCTCGTTGGCGCTGATGCTGATCATGGTCGGCATCATCTTCACGAAGAACAAGTCCTCCGGCGAGCAGGCGCCCAGCCCGTTCGGCGGCGGAGGGTTCAACGTCGACACACCCGGCGGATCCGTCAGCCAACGCGTCTCGTACCACCAGTTGGCGACGCTGATCATCCTCGTGGCGGTCGTGATCGGCTTCGCGATCCTGCTCCAGCAGACCCGCTTCGGCGTCTACACCCGCGCGGTGGCCGACAACGTCGAGGCGAGCAAGCTGGTCGGGGTCCCGATCGGCAAGGTCGGCACCATCGTCTACGCGATCTCCGGCGCCATCGCGGCGCTCGGCGGCATCCTCATCGCGAATCCGGTGGGCACCGAGACGACCGGCATCCTGTTCATCTTCCTGCGCGCCTTGATCGTCTGCGTGCTGGGAGCCTTCGCCAGCATCCCGCTCGCCCTCGCGGGCGCGGTGCTGATCGCAGTCATCGACTCGATGATCGAGTCCGGGGTGTTCGGCACCCCGGACAAGGCGATCAAGGAGATCGTCGTCGTCGCGATCCTGTTCTCCGTGGTCATCGGCATCGACCGGTTCGGAAAGAAGGGGTCGTCCGTCCTCGCAGGTCACTGACCTGTGAACGGACTTCCCGCTCCCTTTCCCGAATCGTCGAAACGCAAGGAGAAGATGGTCATGGCACAGGGCAAGTCGAAGAAGCCGGCGTCGAAAGAGCCGAAGACAACGAAGACGGCACACACCACCAAGGTCGCGCCGGCCAAGGACACCGGTCCCCGCATCGCCGTCCCCCCGCGGGTCGGCGGGGCCGGGTCGAACCCGGTCGACAAGGTGCACGGCTTCCTCGGGGTCCACCCGGGTCTGCTCGTGCTGTTCGCGATGCTGGCGATCTACCCGCTGATCGGCACCGACAGCTGGGTCTACAACGTCACCACCGGTCTGGTCCTCGCGATCTCCGCCCTCGGCCTGCTGGTCGTGGTCGGGTGGGGTCGCGAGATCTCCCTCGCTCAGGCGGGTCTGACCGGTGCGGCGTGCTACATCTCCGGGTTCGCGGCCCGAGAGTTCGACGGCAGTGTCTGGGACATCCCCCTCGTGGACCTGCCGCGCTGGATGTACACCGACCTGGCGTTCCCGCTCGCGATGCTCTGGGGCATCGGGTTCGCCGTCGTCGTGTCGGTGCTCGTCTCGCTGGTCGCGATGCGCCTGTCCGGCGTCTACGTCATCGTTCTGACGCTGTCTCTGCAGTTCCTCATCGAGAACTCGCTGTTCACCGAGGCTGCCCTCACCGGTGGCCTGAGCCCGCTGGAGACCCCGCGGCCCGAGATCCTCGGGGCGAGCCTGAACTGCGCGCAGCCCTGTAACGCGACGCTCTCGGCGGACGACCGGATGTACTACTTCATCCTGGCGTTCCTGTTCGTCTCGATGTACTTCCTGCACCGCTTCCGCCACTCGCGGTTCGGGCGCTCGATGATCATGGTCGGCGTCGACCCCGCGGCCGCGGCTGCCGTCGGTGTCTCGCCGTGGAAGTACAAGGTCGCGGCGTTCGCGATCGCCGGTGGCTTCGCCGGCCTCGGCGGTGCCCTGCTGGCGCCGCTCTACGGCACACCACCGGGCGTGCTGGAGTTCAACTCGTTCAACTCGCTGTTCTACCTCTCGATCCCGATCATGGCCGGGTTCGAGTCGCTCACGGCCGTGGTCGCGGTGGCGTTGCTGTTCCGCCTCGCCCCGCTCCTGCTCGCCGAGATCGACATCGAACTCAACGGTTACCTGCTCGGCGGTCTCGGCCTCGCGATCGGCATCCTGCTCGGCCCACGCGGCGCCGGCGGTTTCGTCTCCGACATCTTCGACACGCGTGCGCGCGCCAAGCGCAAGGCGGCGAGAGCCCAGGGACGGAAATCCTCGACAGGTGGCGGGGCGGCACCGAAGCCACCACGTCCGGAAGCGAAGGTGCCGGTGACGGCGGGATCGGAGTCCAAGTGAGTGCGACAACTGCGGAAGCCGGCCACTCCGCCGGTCACATCGTCTCCGAGGCCGGCGTCGACGCTGAGCGCGACCAGGCGCTCGCGGTCCTGGAGGCGTTCCTGCCCCCGCACCGTGGGGACAGCGGTGACGCCCTGGTGGGCAGCAACCTCTCCATCGCCTTTGGTGGTGTGAAGGCCCTTCAGAACGTCAACATCACCGCGCCGTCGAAGACGTTCGTCGGTCTGCTCGGGCCGAACGGTGCGGGCAAGTCGACGTGCTTCGACGTGCTCAACGGTCTGAAGACGCCGGACTCGGGCACGATCACGATGTTCGGCAAGGACGTCACGACGATGCGGCCGTGGGACCGGGCCAAGCTCGGCATGGGACGTACGTTCCAGGCCAACCGGCTCAACCACGACCTGTCGGTGGGCGAGAACCTGCTCTCGGCCGCGCACCTGGCCATCAAGGGCAACCCGATCACGACGTTGCTGGGCTTCGGCGGCCCGCGCAAGTCGGAGCAGCGGGCCACCGAGGCCGCGTACGCGATGTGCGTCCTGCTGGGCATCAAGGACCACTGGCACGACCGGGTGTCCGACCTGGACTTCGGTCGCCAGCGGCGGATCGAGATCGGCCGGTCGCTCATGTGCGGTCCGGCGATCGTGCTGCTCGACGAGCCGGCCGCGGGTCTGGACGCCGACGACGCCCACGCCCTGTTCGCGCTGCTGCGCCAACTGCAGCGCGACCTGGGTCTGACGATCATCCTGGTCGAGCACTACGTGAAGGCCGTGCTGGAGAACGCGGACCTCGTCTACGTGCTCAACCAGGGTCAGCTGCTCGCGTCGGGATCCCCGGCGGAGGTGGCGGCGGACCCGGTCGTGCGGGCGGAGTACCTGGGTTCGGTCCTGGACCTGGACGAGACCGCCGACGTGATCGAGGCCCCGACCCTGGCCGACGAGGCCGACGAGGTCATCGCCGAGGCTGAGGCCGAGGGCGTGCCCGCGAAGCAAGGGAGCACCGAGAATGCTTGAGCTCAAGGGTGTCGGTTCCGGCTACGGCCGGTTGCCGGTGCTGTTCGACATCGATCTGACGGTTGATCAGGGTCAGATGGTCTCGGTGCTGGGGTCCAACGGCGCGGGGAAGTCGACGCTGCTGAAGACGATCCTGGGCGCGATCCCGCCGAGCAAGGGCGAGATCATCTTCCGCCGCCAGAAGGTGTCGGGCATGCCCGCGCACAAGCGGGTGGGGATGGGCATCGCGCTCTCGCCCGAGGGCCGGCAGGTGTTCCCGTCGCTGTCGGTGCGGGAGAACCTCGTCACCGGCGCGTACGGGGTCAGCACGCCGAACATGAAGGAGCAGTTCGAGCGCGTCTACGAGCTGTTCCCGCGGCTCAAGGAGCGCCAGAACCAGGCCGCCGGGTCGCTGTCGGGCGGTGAGCAGCAGATGCTGGCCGTCAGCCGCGCGCTGATGTCCCGCCCGCGGCTGCTCCTGGTCGACGAGCTCTCCCTCGGCCTCGCCCCGGTCATCGCGGAACGCCTCTACTCCGCCCTGCGTGCGCTGTGCGACGAGGGCCTGTCGGTGATCATGGTGGAGCAGTTCCACCTCGTCGCCGTCGGCTTCTCCGACAAGCAGTACGTCATGGAGAAGGGCCGCTTCGTCAAGGTGACCGAACAGCAGGTCAAGAAGGGCGAGAAGCCGGCCGCGGCGGCTGCCGCGAGCGGAGGGTCCGGATCCTGACCGCAGCACAACCGGCACGGGTAAGGTCGGGCGAATGCCCAGCATGAGCACCGACACGGCCGCTTCCCGGACGGCCGGCGGAGGTTCGAGCACGGACATCGAGCCTCTGCTGGCCGTCCAGAACCTGACGCGCCGTTACGGCACGCGTACTGCGGTGGACGACGTCTCGTTCGCGCTGGGGCCGGGGATCACGGGTCTGCTCGGCCCGAACGGCGCGGGCAAGTCGTCGCTGATGACGTGTTTGGCCGGGTTGGCGGCGTGGGACGCAGGGTCGATCCGGATCGGGTCGGCGGACGTGGCGCGCAACCCGCGAGCGGCGCGCAAGCTCCTGGGCTTCATGCCCGAACGGGTCGCGTTCCCGAACGAGATGCGGGTGACCGAGTACCTCGGGTTCGTGGCCGAGGTGAAGCGGATACCGCGGGCCGAGCGCGCGGCGGCGGTGGAGCTCGCCATCACCCGGACGGGCCTGGGCGCGGTGCCCGACCGGATCGTGGGCAACCTGTCCAAGGGCAATCGGCAGCGGGTCGGCATGGCGCAGGCGCTGATGGGCGACCCGCTGGTGACGATCCTCGACGAGCCGATGAACGGCCTGGACCCGCTGAACATCCTGGACATGCGAGCGATGCTGCAGGAGTACGCGAGCACCCGCGCGGTCATCGTCTCCACGCACCTGCTCACCGACGCGCGCCTGATGTGCAACAACGTGCTCGTCATGGCGCAGGGCAAGCTCGTCTACCGCGGTGCCCCCTCCGAGATGGCCGAGGGCATGGGCCACGCCGTCCGGCTCCGCGTGCGGATCCACGCCCAGGTCGAGCCCGGCGCCGACGACCTCGTCGAGGGCACGACGCTGATCGACACCGCGGCCGACGACCGGGGGACCACCGTCCTGGTGCAGGCCGCCGACGACCGCGCGGTGGCGTCCCTCGTGCAGGCCTGGTCGGCGAAGTGGCCGGTGACCACCGTCGAGTCCACCGCCGACAGCCTCGAAGAGGCCTTCCGCGAAGCCGTGATGGGGTCCGTGGCGACCCGCGACGAGACGGACTGAGGGTTCACGTGCTCACCCTGCTCAAGCGCGAGATCACCTCGCTGGTGCTGTGGCCGGCGACGTACCTGATCGCGGCCGCATACATCGTGATCTCGGGGATCCTGTTCATCGACCTGGTGAGCGCGAACGACTCCGCGGACCTGGAGTCGTACTACGCCAACACGGTCAACACCCTGCTGGTGCTCTGCCCGATCCTGGGGGCACGGTCGCTGGCCGAGGAACGCGCGAGCGGCGCGTTGTCGATCAGCCTGTCCTGGCCGATCTCGCGGACCGCGATGGTGGCCGCGAAGTTCGTCGCGAACACGCTCATCACGTGGCTGGTCGTGTCGATCTCGTGGATCTACTACGTCCGACTGGACGCGATCGCCGAGCCGGAGTTCGCGCGCTCGCTGGGCGGGTGGATCGGGCTGCTGCTGCTCTCGGCGATGTTCAACGCGGTGTCGCTGGCGATCTCCTCGCGGATGAACACGTCGGTGGGGGCGGCATTCCTGTCCTTCGTGGTGCTGCTCGTGCTGCGCCTGATCGCCTTCCTGCCGGAGAACCTGCGGGAGAAGGTCGACCAGTTCGGTCCGCTGGACCGGCTCAACCCGATGCTCGACGGGGTGCTCCCGGCCGAGGACGTCGCCTACTTCGTGGTGCTCTCGATCGCGGCGCTGGCCGTCGCGGTCTACAGCCTCGGGCGGCGGCGGGCCGGCACCGACCGGCGGGTCCAGGCCCAGCGGGCCGCGGCGGTGGTCGGGGTGACGGTGTTCGTCGTCGCGACGCCGGCGGTGGCGGGGGCGGCGTCGGGGGAGATCGACCTGACTCCCGGCAACCGGGAGACGATCTCGACCGCCACCAAGGAGGTTTTGGCTCAGGTCGGCAAGGTCCCGATCACGCTCACCGCGTTCTCCCCGACGGTCAGCCTGGAGGCCTCGCAGGCCCGCGCGACGGTGCGCAAGTACGCCGCCGGCGGGGCGAACATCCAGGTCCGCATCGTCGACCCGGACATCTCTCCGGCCCTGGCCCGCGCGTCCGGCGTCATCGACTACAACGACTACCTGCTCGACGTCGGTGGCAAGACGCAGGAGATCGACGACCTCGTCGAGTCCACCGTCACCACCGCGATCGCCCACCTGGCCCAGACCGACCCGCCGTTGGCCTGCTTCGTCCAGGGCCACGGTGAGCGCCGGATCAATGACATCCAGCCGGAGGGGCTGACGTCCCTGGCCGCGCGGTTGCGGATCATCGGGTGGAAGACCGGGGAGGTCTTCCTCTCCGGCCAGGGCGCCCCGGAGCTGCTGCGCGAGTGCGACGTCGTGCTCGTGATGGGTCCGCGGTCGACCATGCCGAACCGCGAGCTGCGGATGCTGCAGGACTACGCCCGCGGGCAGGGGCGGCTCATCGTCGCCGCCGACGCGGTGCGCGGTGACGTCGAACAGCTGAACCAGCTCATCGTCCCGTGGGGCCTGCGGCTCGGGACGAACCAGCTACGTGACCCGCAGTCACTCGCCGACGACCCCGCGGCCATCGTCTCGTCGCGCTACCCGTCGGCGTCCTCGGTCGTCGACACCCTCAACAAGGACGACACCCCCGTGGTGTTCTCCAACAGCCTTCCCATCGACAAGGCCGGGCCCGACAGCGAGGACGGCCCCCAGGTCGCCGCGCTGGTCCAGAGCTCGCCCAAGAGCTACGAGGTCGACGCCACCGGCAAGCGCATCCCGAAGACCGAGGGCGTCCACACCATGGCTGGATTCACCTACACCCCGGAGCGCGAGGCGGCGGGGGAGACCCCGCGCCTGAGCAGCACCCGCGTGGGAGTCCTGGGCACGGCGGACGCCGCGTCGAACCAGTACCAGAAGTCCTTCGGCAACCAGGAACTGATGGTTCGACTCGTGCAATTCATCGCGGGCAACGACGTCATCATCTCGGCCTACCGCGACGTCGGTCAGAGCGCGCAGTTCCAGATCACCGGCGAACAGCGCAGCTCGCTGATTCGGCAGACCGTCGTGCTGCCGACGTTGGCCGCACTGGTGTTCGTCCCGTTCGTCTACTTCCGGTTGAAGCGGGGCTGACCGTGCGCGGACGGCTGCCCGGAACCCTCGCCGGCCTGGCGCTCCTCGCCGGGAGCCTCACCGCGTGCGGCGACGACTCCACGGGCGCGCAGGACATCGCCGCGATCCCCGTGCCGGCCGAACGCATCGCGTCCGTGACCTACACGGCCGCGGGGAAGTCGGCGACGTTCACGACCCGCAACGGCCTGTTCCTCCCCGGCGACGGCGCCACCGCGGAGTCCGCGACCCTGCTCAACGCGTCCACGACGGCGTTCCCGGTCAACGCGTACCGGATCATGACCGACGTCGACGCCGCGACGCCGGACTTCGGCCTCGTCTCCACCGCGGCGTCCCGCCGGGTCAAGGAGTGCGGCGCCGGGTGCGCGATGACGGTCACCGCGACCGACGGCACCACGTACACGCTGAGCGTCGGCGCCCGCACGTTCAACTCGGCCGGCTTCTACGCCGCCGTCGAGGGCGACCCGCGCGTCTTCCTGTTGATCAATGCCACCGTCGCGCAGATCGTCTCCTTCGCGAGCGGGCGGCCGTTCTCGTTCCCCCCGACGAAACAGGAGCTCGACCTGCAGGCGCGGCAGGACCGACTCGCAGAGGAAGCACAGGGTCGCGGGGACCCCGCCCGGAACTACGATCCGTTCCTGAGACAGGTCCTCGCTGCCGAGGAGGACCGCAAGGCCGCCAAGGAGGGCAAGCCGACGGGAGCGCTGGTGCGAGCAGCGACGTCGACACAGGATCAGCCCGGCGGCGACAAACCGCAGGGCGGGCAGACGGACGGCGAGCAGGCGGAAGGAACGGACGAGTGAGCGGACGAGCATCGCGGGTGCGCAGAGCGGCAGCCGCCGGGGCGGTCGCGCTCTCGTTGGCGCTCTCCGGTTGCGGCGGGGACTCCGAGCCGGCGGTCGCGGCGAACGTCGAGGGCACGGAGATCACCTCGGCGCAGGTCAACGAGCTCTACGACGTCTTCGCGCGGACCGGCGCCGGGGCCGAGAGCCTCGAAGGCGTCGGCGGGGTGAAGGTGGACCCGGCGCAGATCCGGGCGACCGCGCTCTCGTACCGGATCAAGGTCGCCTTCATCGAGTACCTCGCTCAGCGCGAGGGCGTGAAGGTGTCCGACGACGCGACGAAGGACGACGTCTACGACGAGCTCGCGCAGATCGGCAGCCTGAAGGTCTCCGGCTACCAGGGTCAGGACCTCAAGGTCGCTGCTCGCGTCGAGGCGATCAGCAAGGCCATCGCGGCCAAGCTGCTGCCCGAGGTCTCGGTGACGAAGGAAGAGCTCCAGAAGGCCTACGACGAGCGCAAGGACATCGTCGGCAAGAGCTTCCGTGCGACGACCGGCATCGCCTTCCTGGACAGCGAGCAGTCCGCGCTGGCGTTGAAGAAGGAGCTCGACAAGGGCACCGACTTCACGAAGGCCTCCGACGCGGCGGGTGACGTCGTGCTCGCGGCCCAGACCGTCGACATCAACCCGATCACGCCGATCCAGGCCGACATCATCGAGGCGGTTCGGAAGCTCGATCCGGGTAAGACCAGCGACCCCATCCGATACGACATAGGTGACGTGCCGGTGTACGCGGTCCTGCACCAGATCACGCGCAAGGACCTGCCGGCGCTCACGCTCGAAGCGGCAACCCCGGAGCTGAAGAAGATCGTCGTCGACCACAAGCGGTTCCTCGTGTTCGACGACTGGCTGAAGAAGCAGTACCTGACGGCGCGTATCGAGGTCGACAAGTACTACGGGAAGTGGAACCCCACATACCAGGCGGTGGTCTGATTGATCGTCACGAGTGCTCGCCGGCGCCCGGTCGCGGCGCTCGTGACGATGGCCGCGGTGCTGCTCGGCACCGTGGCCGCCCTCCTGCTCACCCCCGGGGCCGCCGCGGCGGCCGAGAACCCCGAGAACATCAAGGTCACGGTGGCCCGCTCGGACATCGTGACGAGCAACCCGAACAACATCACGATGGACATCACCATCGTGAACAAGGACACCAAGCAGCCGCCGGTCTACCGGTACGGCGTCTTCCTCAACGCCCGTGAGGGCGACAACGAGTCCATCCTGGAGGAACCGGAGAACTGCCAGCAGGTCTCCGACAACGACCCCGACGTGAAGCCCGGGGTCTACCGCTGCTCGGTGATCGTGAACAACCCGGGGGCCTGGACGTTCACCGCATTCGTCAACCTGCCGACGGAGACGGGGCAGAAGCAGCTCCAGGTCGTCGAGACGACGATCGACATTCCCGACGCCGTCGTGCTCGAGGGTCAGTTCAAGGGCCTGCGGTACGTCGTCGAGGGGAGCTCGTTCGAGGTCTTCCTGCTTCAGTTCCACGTCGTGCTGGCGTTCGTGTGGTTGATTCTGGCCGCCGCGATCGCGTTCATCGCCGTCCCGCGATTGCGGCGGATGCTCTCGACGCTCGCCCTGCAGACGCTGGAGGTCCGCCGTTCGGTCCTGACCAGCGGCATGTGGGTCTGCTTCGGGGGGACTCTGATCACCGGTCTGTGGCTGCTCGCCACCCAGACCGCCTACGACGCACCGTTCGCGACCAACAACTTCTCGTTCACCGACTACGACAACATCACGCGGCTGCCGTACGCCGCGATGTACTTCAACGCGCTGTACCTGAAGATCCTCGTCTTCCTCGTCATGGGCGGGGCCAACATGGTCCTCGCCATGGAGGCCGCCCGGCAGGCGCAGGCCGCCCAGGACGCGGCCCTCGCCGACGAGGACGAGATCGACATGTGGGCCACCGGCGTCCACTTCGACGAGTTCGGCCACGTGCTGCACGACGAGACGGCGGCCTCGGCTTCCGGGCGCACGGCCGTCGCCACGCGGGCGCCGACGGTGCCGGTCGGGGTGAGCCAGCGGGCGCTGTGGGCCTGCGTCGCGGTCATGGTCGGCGGGACCGGCGTCGTTGGTCTGTGCGTAACAATCCTGAAGTACTGTCACGAGCTGATCGAGACCGCGAACGCGGCTCGCATCCTCGGAGGGTAAGGACATGCGAATTCGTCAGGGTGTCGCCGTCGGTCTGGCGGCGATCGGTCTGGCCGCTCTCGGGCCCGTCGCGACCCCGGTCGCCGCGCACAGCGGCGGTAAGGCGGTCGTGCTCGTCGCGGACCTCACCCTGACGCCGTCCGGGAACTCGTGGACCGCGAACACCACCCTCGTGGACGGCGACTCCGGCTCCCCGATCCGCGGCGCGGCCGTGAAGGCGATGCTGGGCACGCCGGCCAAGGCCCACGACCTCACGCCCGGCTCGACCCTCGGCAACTACACCGGTTCGCTCGGCGCGCTGCCGGCCGGGCCGACGCACCTGGAGCTGCAGGTCCGGACGCTGCCCGGCTCCGAGCCGATCGTGCCCTACACCAACGCGTGGGACTTCGATCTGACGGCAGGTCAGCCCGTCACGGTGGCCCGGGAGACCGCGGGCGGCGGCGGCAGCAACGTCGCGCTGATCCTCAGCGTCGCCGGCGCCGTGATCCTGCTGGCACTGCTCTACGGCCTGTTCTCGCTGCGGCGGCGCACGGCCGGTCCGCGCATCGAGCGGTAGGAGCGCGTCAGAGCGCGTTGAGGTTCTGCAGGCGAACCTCGCCGCGCGCGATCAGCTTGCCGTTGTCGTCGACGATCTCGGCGAGCCAGAGCTGCTGCGACCGGCCCCGGTGGATCGGCGTGCCCGTGGTGGTCAGACGGCCCCCGCGGAAACTGCGGATGAAGTCCGTGTGATTCGAGACGCCGACGACCGGGCCGCCGTCCCAGAGGTGGGCGCCGATGCTGACGGCCGTCTCGACCAGCGCGCAGTGGACCCCGCCGTGCAGGACACCGGCGGGCTGGTGGTGCCGCTCGTCGACCTCGAGGCTCAGCACGACCTTGTCCGCGCTCGCCTCGACCACCGTGGCTCCCATGAGGTCCACGAAGCCTCGGGTGGCGTCGGAGATGTCCAGCCGGCCCTCGTTGCGTTCGGTGCTCATGGGCGGCGAGCCTACGTGGGCGGTGGGCCGACGGTGCCGTCCCGGGTCGCCAGCGCGAGCAGCACGATCGCGGACGTCCAGCCCAGCGGGGCCACCGAGGCGGGAGAGCCGTCGTTCGCCACCTTCTCCGGGAACGCGCCGAAGCCGGTGCGGTGTGACGCCAGCCACTCGAACCAACCGGCGAAGCTCTCCTCGTCGCCCCGGCCGGCCGCCGCGAGAGCGAACAGCGCGGTCGCCGGGGTCCAGGCGACGTCCCCGACCCGGGGGATGTTGCCCGGGCGCAGGCCGCCCGAGGGCATGCGCAGCTCGGCCTCGGTGCGGCGGACGGCGGCCGTGACCGCCGCGGCGTCGAGCGGGGCCAGCGGCGCGGCGAGGAACGTCACTGCGCTGTCCGGCCCGGCTCCGGCGACGGGGTGCCGGCGGTAGCCGGTCGCGCCGAAGCGCGCCTCGATCGCGGTGGCGAGACGGGACGCGGCGGCGCCCCAGCGCCGTTGCGCATCGGGTTCGCCGAGGTCGGCGGCGAGGGCGGCGGCCGAGCGGAGGCCGAGGAGCAGCGGAGCGGCGATCCCGATCGTGGGCCGGGTCTCCCGCTGCTCCCAGTAGTCCGAGGAGGGGCGGGGCAGACCGGTGTCGGTGAGCGACCCCACCGCCGCGTCCGCCGCCCGGCGCAGCATCGTCCAGAATTCCCGGAGGGCGGCCGTGTCGCGGGCCGGCCGGTCGCGGTCCGAGGCAGCCTGCCACCAGGACCACAGCGCCCAGGGGACCCACCCGACCGCGTCGAGCTGGCGGGCGCGGCCGTCGCGCACCGGCGTCCCGTCCGGGCGGTAGCGGCTCACCCACGTCCCGTCGTCGTCCTGGACGCGGGTGAGGAACCGCAGGATCGCGCGGGCCTGGTCGGGGTGCCCGGTGGCGGCGAACGCGACGGCGTGCCAGCTCGCGTCGCGGGGCCAGACCAGGTGCCAGGGGCCGAACGGGGAGGCGACCGAGGCGCCGTTCGGGTCGGTGAGCAGGGCGAGGTCGAGCAGGGCACGGGTCGCGACCTCGCGCTCGGCGTCCGTCCGGCCGGGGACGGTGCCGGCGGCGAGCCAGGCCCGCGTCGCGTCGGCGAGGGCGGCGTGGTCGACGGGCGCCGTGCGGGGGACGACCGGGTAGGCGCCGGTGGGCAGCAGGTCGCCGGGGCCGGGCAGGGGCGCGTCGGCGAGCAGGCTGGTGCCGGGCAGGTAGGAGCCGGAGGCGTCCGGCGGCAGCGTGATGCGGAACGCGTCCGGGCCGAACGCCGAGCCCGCGACCCCGGCCGAGTACAGCGGCGGCCGGGTCTCCCGGGCCGCCCCCGCCCCGGCCGCGCCGGCGGCCGCGAGGGCCACCGCGAGCACGGCCGCCACCGCCCCACGCATGCGGCGAGCATAGGGAGGCATGGTGTCGGTGCCGTGGGTCAGACTGCCTGCGTGCTCCTCGACGTCCTGGCGCGGACCTCGGCCGAGGTGGCCGGGACGTCGGCGCGGTCGGCGAAGATCCGGCTGATCGCCGACTGCCTGCGTGCGGCCGAGGCCGCGGACGTCCCGATCGTCGTCGCCTACCTCGCCGGTGAGCTGCGCCAGCGCCGGACCGGGCTCGGCCCCGCCGCGCTGCGCTCGCTGCCGCCGCCGGCCGCGGAGCCGACGCTGACGGTGGCGGAGGTCGACGCCGCCTTCGCGGCGATGGCGGGCCTGGCCGGCGCCGGGTCGGCCACGCGGCGGGCGGAGTTGTTCCGGGACGTGGTCGGGCGCGCGACGGCCGTCGAGCAACGGCTGCTGTCCGGGCTGGTGGCGGGGGAGCTGCGGCAGGGCGCCCTGGACGGCGTCATGGTCGAGGCGGTCGTCGCGGCGTCGGGCCGGCCGGCGACGGAGGTCCGGCGGGCGGTCATGGTCGCCGGGGCGGTCGGGCCGGTCGCGGAGGCGGCGCTCGCGGGCGCCCCGGACGCGCTCGCCGCGTTCGGGCTGCAGGTCGGGCGGCCGGTGCGGCCGATGCTCGCCCAGTCCGGGACCGGCGTCGAGGACGCGCTCGCGCGCACCGGCCCCGCGGCGGTGGAGTGGAAGCTCGACGGGATCCGGATCCAGGTGCACCGGGCCGGGGACGGCGTCGCCGTCTTCACCCGGAGCCTCGACGAGATCACCGGCCGGGTGCCGGAGGTCGTGGCCGCGGTGCGGGAGCTGCCGGTGCGGTCGGTGATCCTCGACGGCGAGGCCATCGCCCTGCGCCCGGACGGGCGTCCGCTGCCGTTCCAGGCCACGGCCGCCCGCAGTGCGCGGCAGCGTGCGGAACGGGCGGCGCCGGTCCCGCTGACGCCGTTCTTCTTCGACTGCCTGTCCCTCGACGGCGTCGACCTGACCGGCGCGCCCGCCTCCGCGCGGCGGGCTGAACTGGAGCGCATCGCCCACCCGGGACTGCTGGTGCCGCGGGCCGAGGTCACCTCGACCGAGCAGGCGGCGGACTTCCTGGCCGCAGCGATCGCGGCCGGGCACGAGGGCGTCGTGGTGAAGGCGCTGGCGGCCGGGTACGACGCCGGCCGGCGCGGCGCCGGCTGGGTGAAGGTGAAGCCGCGGCACACGCTCGACCTCGTCGTCCTCGCGGCGGAGTGGGGCCACGGGCGGCGGCGCGGCCGGCTCTCGAACCTCCACCTCGGGGCGCGCGACCCGGCGGGCGGGTTCGTGATGCTCGGCAAGACGTTCAAGGGGCTCACCGACGCCCTGCTGGAGTGGCAGACCGAGCAGCTCCTGGCCCGGGCCGTCGACCGGGGCGACTGGGTCGTGACGGTCCGGCCCGAGCTCGTCGTCGAGATCGCGTTCGACGGGGTGCAGACCTCCCCCCGCTATCCCGGCGGCGTCGCGCTCCGGTTCGCCCGGGTACTGCGGTACCGGGAGGACAAATCCGCCCAGGAGGCGGACACGATCGATGCAGTTCGCGCGATACATGCGCGACAGGGGTGACGGATGTGACGATGGGCCCCATGCGAATCTGGGGGCGGAAAGCAGCGGTGCTGGTCGGCGGCCTGACGGCGGTCGCGGTCGTGGGCGGGATGCTGCCCGCGGAGGCGGCGCCGGCGCCTCGTGGTGCGAAGACGACGTTGGCGCCGGTCACGACGATCACCCCGGCGAAGGGCTGCGTGGTCCTGACGCCCGGGATGAACGGCGTGAAGGTCCGGATGGTCCAGCAACGACTCGGGCTCCCGGACTCGGCCTGGGAGACCATGGACGCCCGCACCCGGAACGCGGTCAAGAAGTTCCAGCGCGCCCGCGGCCTCGCCGTCGATGGCGTCGTCGGGCCGAAGACCTGGGCGGCGATGGGCTTCCGCGAGGACTTCTGCATGGACCGCTGGACGGCCAAGCCCGCGCTGCCCCTCACCGCGACCGCCGCCGAGCGCCGCAAGACCATGATCAAGTTCGCGCGCACCTACCTCGGCGCCGAGTACGTCTGGGGCGGGGCCGGGAAGGTCAAGTACGGCATCGACTGCTCGGGCCTGGTGCTGCAGGCGCTCTACCGCGCCGGCCTCGACCCGCAGCCGATCACCGTCGACAAGCACGTGCTGCCGAAGTACCGGACCAGCCTCGAGCTCTACAACCACTCCGGCTTCGCCCACTTCCCGGTCGCCGAGCGCAAGCGCGGGGACCTGATCTTCTACCGGAGCAACGAGACCGGCCGCGTCAACCACGTAGGGATCTACCTGGGCAAGGGCAAGATCCTCGAGGCGGTCTCCGGCCCCGACACCGTCCGGATCGGCAAGGTCACCACCTACCGGTACAGCCAGACGATCATGCCGACGGTCGTCCGGCCGTTCTGACGCCTCATCAAGTCCCGTCAAGAAGGGGTGACACCCCTTACTCCGCAGTAAGGGGTGTCACCCCTTCTTGACATGCACTGGAGATGACATCTCTTGTGCAGGCCCGACATGCACTGGAGATGACATCTCTTGTGCAGGTGCCGGTGGTGCTGATGAGGTGTCAGAGACGTTGCGTCGCCGGGGATCCAGGGCCGCGGCGGACCCAGGCGTCGACGAAAACGGACTGTCGGTGGTGCCGTCTAGGTTCATCAGTGATGACGGGGACATCGACAGCAGCAGCAGGGGTTCCCACGCCGAGTGCGTGGGGCATCTCGTTGGGCATCGCGCCCGGCGAGGGCGAGTGCGCGTCGATGACCGGGGCCGAGTCGGTCGCGCTGTTACGCGCCGGCCAACGGCAACTGAACGCCGCCCACGCGGTCTGGTTGGGTCTGGTGGCCGAGGTCGGGTCCCGGGGCCTGGATTCCGGCGACGAGATCGTGCGCCTGCCCGCCCCGGACCGCTGGGGCGGGGACGAGGTCCGCACCGCGCTGCGGATCTCGGCCTACTCGGGCAACGAACTGCTCGACTTCGCCTGGGCCGTCGTGCGCCGGTTCCCCAAGCTGCACGCCGCCATGGCCGCCGGGGACCTGAGTATCGAACGGGCCCGGGTGATCCACTTCTGGACCCGGGACATGAGCGACGAGCACGCCACCACCGTGATCGACGAAATCCTCGGACACTGCTCGATCGACGCCGACCGCCCCTGGACCAGTGAGCAGATCGGGGCGCGGTGCCGCAAACTCGGCATCCAACTCGACCCGGACTGGGCCCAACGGCGATTTCAAGAGGCCTACCGCGAGCGGCGGGTGATCTCCTGGCGCAACGAGGACGGCACCGCCACCCTGGCCGCGCAGAATCAGGACCCCGCCCGGGTCGCCGCCGCCATCGCCCGGGTCCGCAAACTCGCCGACGACGCCAAACGTGCCGGGGACCCGCGGCCGGTGGATCACCTGCGCTCGGAGATCGCGCTCAACCTGCTGGACGGCACCTACGCCGACTTCACCGACGACCAGATCCTCGCCCACCTCGCCGCCACCCGCCCCACCGATGCGGAGACGGCCGAGACGGTCGAGACGGCCGAGACCGACCAGACGGACGTGCCGGAGCCCGAGCACGAGGAGGAGCCCGAGCCCGAGTCGGAGCCCCAGGCGGAGCCCGAGCCCGAGCCGCAGCCCGAACCGGCGGCGGAGCCGGCGCCGGTGGTGCGGTCCCCGCACCGCGGGGTGCAGCTCACCGCGAAGCTCTCCACCCTGCTCGGAATGGACCGCGACCCCGCCGAACTCGCCGGGCAGGGACCGATCCACGCCGAACTGGCGTGGGAGTGGGCGGAGAAGCTGTCGGCCGGGCAATGGCGGTTCGCGGTCACCGGCCCCGACGGGTACGCGATCTCCTCCGGGCTGGTCGGCGCGCGGCCGGTCGACTGGGAACGGCGCCGGACCAGTGACCACGGCATCGTCGACCTCCTGATCCCCGCGGCCCTGCTGCAGGCACTGATCGAGGAGACCGTCACCAGCGCCCAGATCGCGCTCTGGCGCCCCGTCCTGGTCGAGATCGGCCGCCAACACCTCCTGGCCACCGCCGGCGCCGAGAAGGGCGACCCGGCCGGGCCGGACCCCGCGGACGCCCGCCGCCGCTTCCCCCTCAGGGCTACGCCGGGACACCCAACTGCGGATGACGACCTGCCAAGGCCCCGGCTGCCGGCTCCCCGCCGCCCGGTCCGAGATCGACCACACCCTCGACCACGCCCGCGGCGGCCTCACCCTGGCCGGGAACCTCGGACCCCTGTGCGAGCACGACCACGACCTCAAAACCAAAGGCGGCTGGCAACTCCTCCGCCTCAACGACCGCAAGGTCCGCTGGATCACCCGCCTCGGCGCCGTCTACGACGTCGAGATCCCACCCCTGATCGAACCCGACCGGCCGAGGGAACCCCGAGAACGACCACAACCCCGCCCCGCACCCGACGAGCCAGCCGCCTGAGGCTCCCGGGGCGGACAAGGTCGCCCCGGTGCGGGGCCGGCCCGGAAACGAAGAAACCGCAGGCCTCAGGCCTGCGGTTCCCGCTGGTGCGCCGCGAGGGACTTGAACCCCCAACCCGCTGATTAAGAGTCAGCTGCTCTGCCAGTTGAGCTAGCGGCGCGCGAGCGGTGTGAGGCTAGCAAACGGGTGAGGCTTCGGTGAAACCGGTTGGCGCGTCGCGCCTCGAGGTCGCCCGGCCAGGCGAGATCGGGGAGCAGGGTCAGGGGGATTCCGCGGTCGAGCATGTCGAGCGCCAGGTACTCGCGAGAGCCGTCCTGAGGTCGTCGGTTGCAGCTACCCATGTCATACAAATCGGTCGACACCGGCCGAATCCGTAGCGCCCGAACGGGTGGAAAGCAATCACATCGCGACACGGCGTGTCGCAGACGCGGCTGAACGCGTGAGGCGCCCGGAAATGCGTGAGGCGGGTGAGAGCTTCTGCTCCCACCCGCCTCAGCGCTTCCGTCTGGGGTGAGCGACGGGACTTGAACCCGCGGCCACCGGGACCACAACCCGGTGCTCTACCAGCTGAGCTACGCCCACCATGACCGCCGCAGCGGCCAGCAGAGTCTACCCATGCCGCGACGGCGCTCGTGACCGGTTATGCGGTCGGCTGCTCGGGAGCCGGGGCCGGGGGTGAGGCGTACTTCGCGGCGATCGCCTTCGCGGTGGCGGTGTCGGGCCCGGGGTCGGGGACGAAGACGGCCTCCCGGTAGTACCGGAGCTCGGCGATGCTCTCCCGGATGTCGGCCAGCGCCCGGTGGTTGCCGGTTTTCGCCGGCGCGTTGAAGTACGCGCGCGGGTACCAGCGCCGGGCGAGCTCCTTGATCGAGGAGACGTCGACGATCCGGTAGTGCAGATACTTCTCGACCTTCTCCATGTCCCGCGCGAGGAACCCGCGGTCGGTGGCGACGCTGTTGCCCGCCAGCGGCGACTTGTTGGGCTCGGGCACCCACTCGCGGATGTAGGCGAGGACCATCTCCTCGGCCTCCGCCAGCGTCTTGCCGCCCGGCAACTCGTTCAGCAGGCCCGAGGAGGTGTGCATGTTGCGGACGACGTCCGGCATGGTCTCCAGCGCCGCGTCCGGCGGCTTGATGACGACGTCGACGCCGTCCCCGAGGATGTTCAGCTCGGAGTCGGTGACGAGGACCGCCACTTCGATCAACGCATCCTGTTCGAGGCTGAGCCCCGTCATCTCGCAGTCGATCCACACCAGGCGGTCATTCATTCGACCCACCCTAGTCGTGGGACTCCGACGTTCTCCCTGGTGAACCGAGGTCGTCCAGGTGGGTGCCCGTCAGGGCCATCACCGCGACGGCCAGCACGACGATCCCGCTGAGCGCTCCCGCCCACAGCGCGGCGGTCCCGACGCTGACGTCGCTGAGCGCGATCACCACGAGCGCCACGACCGCGGCGAACCCGCCCCAGGCGACGGTCTCCAGCAGCGCCCGGGGCAGCGCCGCGACCCGCTTCGCCAGGCTGGGTCGCGCCGGGACCGGTGCTTCCGCAACCGCCGCCGGCGCCGCCGCAGCCGCTGGCGCCGCCGGGGCGGGACGTGGAGCGGTCGGCCGTTCCAGGGTCGCGACCCGACCGGGCGGCGGGGCCGGTGCGGGAGCTGGGGCCGGCGCGGGAGCGGGAGCCGGCGCAGGTGCCGGTGCCGGCTTGGGGGCCGGCGGCGCCGTGACACGGACCGGCTGGGGCTTCGGAGTGGGCCGCGGGGGTGGCGTCGGCTCCGGCTCGGGGGCAGGACGGGCGTGCCGGCCGCGGACCGGGGCGAGGCGGGGTGGCTCGATCCCGGCCTCCCGCATCGAGGCCGGGGTCGGCAGCGGCGGCGGAACGGGGAGCGTCGGGGGTTCCGGCTCGACCGCAACGGGCTCGACCGCCACGGGCTCCACCACGACGGGCTCGACCGCCACGGGCTCGAACGCAACGGGAGAGGGCTCCGGGGCGGGTGGGGCGCTTGGGGCCGTGTCCAGGCGGCGGCGTCCCGCGGCGCGGTGTGAAGAAGCCGACCGGGACGTCGTCGCGCGTTCGAGCGGACGCGCACCGGCCGGCGCGCTGTGCCGACCCATGAGGGCCACAGGATACGAACTATGGCCTTTGTGGGGCTATCAACCATTCGCCCGTTTGCGCTTTGCTCTGAGGCGGGGAACGCCGCGGCCGTGCCCGACGGCGGCGCGAACGCCCCGGAGGTCTGACATGGCTGCGGAAGTCTCGGCCGGAAAGCTCGACGAGTTCGCCAACGGGAGCCTGACGCCCGTCGAGGTCGGGGGGAAGAAGGTGCTCGTCGCCCGCACCGGGGAGTCGGTGTGTGCGGTGGTGAACCGGTGCCCGCACCTCGGCTTCTCCCTGACCAAGGGCCCGGGTGGACTCACCTACGACGACGGCGTCGTGCAGTGCGCGTGGCACAACTCGCGCTTCGACGTCTGCTCCGGCGAGAACCGCGACTGGGTGGGCGGCTTCGCCGGCCGCTCCCTGCCGAAGTGGTCGCGCGGCGCGCTCGCCCTCGGCCGCAAGCCGAAGGGCCTCGACACCGTCCCGGCCATCGTGCGCGACGGCGAGGTCCTGCTGCAGCTCGACTGACGGTCGACCGCCGCAGGAAACCGGCGCCCCCGGAGAGATTCGAACTCCCGGCACGCGGAGTAGAAATCCGCTGCTCTATCCGCTGAGCTACGGGGGCCTTCGCGAATGACGCTCGAGGATACGCAGCACGAGCGTCGCTCTCGCTGATCTCCCGCGGTTTTCCACAACGCGCACACCCCCGACGTTGTCCACAGACGGCGACATCGGGGTCCGCGCGAGGGCGCAGGCTTGCCCCGGGCGGTCGGAGAGTCCGGTCGCCGGGGAGGAGCAGGACATGTCCAGCCAGACGTGGGTGACCGTGTGCGGCGTGGTGGCGGCCGACGACCCGTCACAGCGATCGGACACCGCGCCCGTGAAGTTCCGGCTCGCGAGCACCTCGTCCTGGAAAGGGGACGACGGGATCTGGCGCGACGGGGTGACCAACTACTTCGACGTCGTCTGCTGGGACAAGCTCGGCCGTCACGTCCTGGAGTGCGTGCGCCGTGGTGACCCGGTCATCGTCCAGGGGAAGCTCGAGATCCGGGACTGGGAGACCGATCGCGCCCGCGGCCGGACGGTGCAGATCAACGCCCAGCACGTCGGTTTCGACCTCAAGATCCGCAAGGCCTACCTCCAGCAGCCGCCGGTGCGTCCGGCGTGGGCGGAGGAGCGCGAAGAGACGCCGGTCACGGCCCTGGAGGGCGCGCAAACGCAGAGCGAGCCCGCGGCATAAAGTGCCGGGCGTGGCTGAGTTCATCTACACGTTCCGCAAGGCGCGCAAGGCGCACGGCGACAAGGTCATCCTCGATGACGTCACCCTGTCGTTCCTGCCCGGCGCGAAGATCGGCGTCGTCGGCCCGAACGGGGCGGGGAAGTCGACGGTCCTGCAGATCATGGCCGGGCTGCAGCAGCCCTCGAACGGTGACGCCATGCTCTCGCCGGGCTACACCGTCGGCATCCTGCTGCAGGAGCCGCCGCTGGACGAGAGCAAGACCGTCCTGGAGAACGTCGAGCTGGCCGTCGCGGAGACCAAGGCGATCCTCAACCGCTACAACGAGGTCTCCGAGCTCATGGCCACGGACTACAGCGACGAGCTCATGGAGGAGATGGGCAAGCTCTCCGACGAGATCGAGCACCGCAACGCCTGGGAGCTCGACTCGCAGATCGAGCTCGCGATGGACGCGCTGCGCTGCCCGCCGCCGGACGCCGACGTCAAGGTGCTCTCCGGTGGCGAGCGGCGCCGCGTTGCGCTCTGCAAGCTGCTGATGGAGGAGCCCGACCTGCTCCTGCTCGACGAGCCCACCAACCACCTCGACGCCGAGAGCGTGGAGTGGCTGGAGCAGCACCTGGAGAAGTACCCCGGCACCGTCGTGGCCGTCACCCACGACCGGTACTTCCTTGACAACGTCGCGCAGTGGATCCTCGAGCTCGACCGCGGTCGCGCCTACCCGTACGAGGGCAACTACTCGACCTACCTGGACCTCAAGGCGCAGCGCCTCAAGGTCGAGGGGCAGAAGGACGCCAAGCGCAAGAAGCGCCTCGAGCAGGAGCTCGAGTGGGTGCGGTCGAGCCCGAAGGCCCGGCAGACCAAGAGCAAGGCGCGTCTCGAGCGGTACGAGGAGATGGCGGCCGAGGCCGACAAGTACCGCAAGCTCGACTTCGAGGAGATCCAGATCCCGCCGGGCCCGCGCCTGGGCGACGTGGTCATCGAGGTCGACCATCTGTCGAAGGGCTTCGGTGACCGCCTGCTCATCGACGACCTGAGCTTCACGCTCCCGCGCAACGGCATCGTCGGTGTCATCGGCCCGAACGGCGCCGGCAAGACGACGCTGTTCAAGATGCTGCTCGGGCTGGAGCAGCCGGACTCCGGCACCGTGAAGGTCGGCCAGACGGTCAAGATCTCGTACGTGGACCAGGGGCGCAGCAACCTGGACCCGGAGAAGAACATCTGGCAGATCGTCAGCGACGAGCTCGACTACATCAAGGTCGGGCAGGTCGAGATGCCGTCGCGTGCGTACGTGTCGGCGTTCGGCTTCAAGGGCCCGGACCAGCAGAAGCCGTCGAAGGTCCTCTCCGGTGGTGAGCGCAACCGCCTCAACCTGGCGCTGACGCTCAAGCAGGGCGGCAACCTGATCCTGCTCGACGAGCCGACCAACGACCTCGACGTCGAGACCCTGTCCTCGCTCGAGGACGCGCTGCTGGAGTTCCCCGGCTGCGCCGTGGTCATCTCCCACGACCGGTGGTTCCTCGACCGCGTCGCGACGCACATCCTCGCCTACGAGGGTGACTCGCAGTGGTTCTGGTTCGAGGGCAACTTCGAGGGCTACGAGAAGAACAAGGCCCAGCGGCTCGGCCCGGAGGCGTTGCGTCCGCACCGCGCGACGTACCGCAAGCTCACCCGCGGCTGAGGTCGGGGAGTTGCCGGCACACCTGGTCACCGTGCAGATCCGGTGGGTGGACATGGACGCCTACCGGCACGTGAACAACACGCTGTACTTCCGGTACTGCGAGCAGGCGCGGATCCAGATGCTCGGGTTCGAGGGTTCCGCGGAGGCCGAGCAGCGCGCGCGGACCCCGGACCCCGAGGCGCTGCCGACCGACGGCTTCGTCCTGTTGTCGGTCGACATGGAGTTCAAGCGGCCGGTGGTCTACCGCGACGCCCGCGCGGTGGACGTGCAGTCCTGGGTGACGCGCATCGGGAGCTCGTCCTTCGACGTCGCGCACCGGATCGTCCCCGTGGGGGAGCACGGCCCGGACGCGAAGCCGTTCGCGGCCTGCACGTCCGTCATGGTCGCGGTGGACCGGGAGGCGCAGCGCTCTCGCCCCCTGCGGCCCCGGGAGATCGAGATGCTGCAGAGCTACGAGGACGCCGCGCTGCCGGTGCCGCAGCCCGGCGGACGACGGGGGCCGCAGTGAGCACGGGCCGGAAGCACCGCACCGAGATCGAGGTGCGCTGGGGCGACCAGGACGCCTACCAGCACGTCAACAACGTCGCCTACGCCGCGTACCTGCAGGAGGCCCGGGCCGAGCTGCTCGCAGCTGCCGGAGTGCGGGCGTCCGCCCACGCGCGGCACGGCACCTTCGTCGTGGCCCGGCTCAAGGTGAACTACCTGCGCCAGCTCACGTTCCGGCCGGCCCCGATCGCGGTGACGACGTGGGTCAGCGCGATGTCGCCGGCCCGGATCACGCTGCGCAGCGAGGTGCACGAGCCCGTCGACGACGGCCTCGGCCCGTACTGCACCGGCCTGACGGTCCTGGTGCCCTACGACCTCGAGGAGGACTTCCCGCGCCGCGTCTCCGAGGAGGAGCGCACGGCGCTGAGCCACTTCCTCGTCCCGGACCCGGACTGACGGGCCGGACCTCGACTAGCCCTCGACGTTCCGCATCGAGTCGGCGGCCATCTCGAAGTAGCGCCACAGCCAGCTCTCGAGCTCCGGCTCGGGCTGGAGCTTGTCGAGGGCGGCGCGCATGTGGCGCAGCCAGCGGTCGCGCATGTCGAGGTTGACCACGTACGGGGCGTGCCGCATGCGCAGGCGCGGGTGGCCGCGCTGCTGGGAGTAGGTCCCCGGCCCGCCCCAGTACTGCATGAGGAACAGCCGCAGCCGCTCCTCGGCGGGGGCGAGGTCGGGGTACTCCGGGTACAGCGCCCGCAGCTCGGTGTCCTCCGCGACGCCCCGGTAGAACTCAGCGACGAGGTCGACGAAGAACTGCTCGCCGCCGACGCGGTCGAAGAAGTCGGCGGGCGGGCGGTCGAAGGTCATGCCCCCTAGTTTTCCCCAGTACCGCCCGAGCGGGGTGCGGGCGGTCCCTCCCGACGGCTGGATGTGCTGGACGGCACACCGACCTGCACGGCCTCGACCTGCGTCTCGCTGCCGTCGCCCTCGGACCGGACCCACACCGTGCGCTGCGGGAACGGGATCTCGACGCCGGCCTCGTCGAACGACGCCTTGATGGCCTCGCGGAGCAGGCGGGCGGCCTTCCACTGCTGGAGCGGGACGGTCTTCACGACCAGGCGGACGACGACCGAGTCGGCGGACAGGGCCTCGACACCCCACACCTCGGGCTTGTCCATGGCGATCGCGGCGTTCTCCGGCTTCGAGAACACCTCGTTGGCGGTGCGCAGCAGCAGCTCACGGACCCGTGAGACGTCCTCGTCGTACGCGACGTCGACGTCGACGACCGCCCGCGCCCAGCCCTGACTCTTGTTGCCGACGCGGAGGATCTCGCCGTTGCGGACGTACCAGACGGTGCCGTTGACGTCCCGCAGCCGGGTGACGCGCAGGCCGATCGACTCGACCGTCCCGCTGGCGTCGCCGAGGTCGGTGACGTCGCCGACGCCGTACTGGTCCTCGATGACCATGAAGATGCCGGAGAGGAAGTCCTTGACCACGGACTGGGCGCCGAAGCCGAGCGCGACGCCGATGATGCCCGCGCTGGCGATCAGCGGGCCGATGTTCAGCCCGATCTCGGACAGGGCCATCAGCATCGCGAGGGTGTAGATCACCCCGGTCGCGATGCTGCGCAGCACGGAGGAGACGGTCGCGGCCCGCTGCGCCCGGCGTTCGCTGGCCAGCGTCCCCTCGGACTCCGCCTCCTCGCCGTTGCGGCTCAGGTGGTGCCATCCGCGGGCGAAGTTCGGCTGGGCGACGCCGTCGGCGAGCCGGCGGCACATGCGCCCGATCGCGCGGTGAACCAGCTTCCGGATCAGCCAGGCGGCCAGCAGGATCAGCAGGACCTTGGCCGGCTTGGCGATCAGCCAGTCCGAGGACTCCGCGAGGGTCTCGTTCTTCCCGAGGTTGTCGTAGACCCAGCGGCAGAGCGTGCCCTTGCTCTCGACGCCCTGGAAGCAGGCGCGTCCGTCGGTGACCAGCAAGGACGGTTCGGGGCTGGGACCCGGGTCGGCGACTCCGGGCGGGGCGAGGGGCAGGGTGGACCAGAAACTCATGCGGTACCCCTGCCCCGGTCAGGTCGTGGCAGACCCGCCTTCGGTGCGACTTTGCGTTCGCGGCCGGCTGCGATTGCCGACGCGCAGGACCTCGCCGTTGCGGACGTGCCAGAGCACCTCGTCCGGGCCGCGGATGCTCGTGATGCGCAGACCCACCGACTCGACGATGCCGATCGTGCCGTCGAGGTCGACGACCCCGAGGTCCACCTCGTCCCCGACGCCGTACTGGTCCTCCAGCAGCATGAACATGCCCGAGAGGAAGTCCTTGACCACTGCCTGCGCGCCGAAGCCCGCGGCGACGCCCATGATCCCGGCGCCGGCGATCAGCGGACCGATGTTGAAGTCGAGCTCGTCGAGGGCCATCAGGGCGACGAAGACGAAGATGACGACGGTCGTGATGCTCTCGAGCAGCGAGCCCAGCGTCGCGGCACGCTGCCGGCGGCGGCGCTTGGCCGTCGCCGTCTCGGCGACGCCGTCGGCCAGCACCGGGGTCCGGTTCAGGAACCGCCCGATCGCGCGGTGCAGCAGCCAGCGCAGGACGAGGCCGAAGCCGATGATCACGACGATGCGCAGCGGTTTCGTGATCAACCAGTCCGAGGACTGGGCGAGCCAGTCCGACCCGGTCCAGTCGTAGATCTTCTTGCACAGCGAGTCCCGCGCCTCGCGGAAGCACGGCACTCCCTCGCCGGTCGGCCCCGGCGCCGGCTCCGGACCCGGGTCGGCTGCACCAGTCATCGGAACGTCGGCCCTCCGGTGTGGGCGGCGGTGAACGTCAGGGCGTCGACGCTCACCTCGATCGCGCGGGACAGGGCCCGGGCCCCGTGGCCGACGTCCTTCTCCCGGCGGACCAGGATCGGGGCGTCCCCGGTGGTCGCGTGCTGCAGGGCCGCGGCGAACTTGCGGGCGTGCAGGGTGTCGACGCGGGTGTCGCCGTCGAAGACCGTGAGCAGCAGCGCCGGGTACGCGACCCCCTCGCGCACCTGGTGGTACGGCGAGTACGAGAGCAGCCAGCCGAGCTGCTCGGCGTCGGCCGCCGAGCCGTACTCGACGTTCCAGGTCTCGCCGAGCCCGAACAGCTCGTACCGGATCATGTCGAGCAGCGGGGCGGAGCAGACCACCGCGGCGTAGAGGTCGGGCCGCTGCGTCATGGCGGCGCCGACGAGCAGGCCGCCGTTCGAGCCGCCGGAGATCGAGAGCTGCGCCGGGGTCGTCCAGCCGTGCTCGACCAGCCACTCGGCCGCGGTGTGGAAGTCGTCGAAGACGTTCTGCTTGGAGCCGAGCATCCCGGCGCGGTGCCAGTCCTCGCCCTCCTCGCCGCCGCCGCGGAGGTTGGCGACGGCGTAGACGCCCCCGGCCTCGACCCAGGCGAGGATTCCGGCCGAGTACGCCGGGGTCAGCGAGATGCCGAACCCGCCGTAGCCGTACAGGGTGGTCGGCCGCGGGCCGGCGACGTCGGGCGTCTCGCCGGTGCGGTACATGACGAACATGCGGACCTGCGTGCCGTCCCGCGAGGTGTAGACGACCTGCTCGGTGGTGACGTCGGGGACGTCGACGACGCCGGGCGCGCTGGCCCACAACGACGTCGTGCCGGTCCGGGCGTCGAAGCGGTAGACCGACGACGGCGTCGTGTGGTCGGTGTAGCCGAACCACGCCTCGTGGCCGCCCTCCGGCCGCTCACTGACGCCGGAGATCGAGCCCAGTCCGGGCAGCGGCACCTCGCCGCGGCGCTCGCCGGTGGCGAGGTCGTGGAGGGTCAGCTCGCTGACCGCGTGCCGGGTCCACGCGCACAGCAGGACGGGGCTCTCGCCGAGCTCGGGCCCGTCGAGGATCGCGTAACCCTCCAGCACCGCCTCGGGGTCCTCGGGAATCAGATCGCGCCAGTGCTCCGCGGTCGGGGCGTCCGGGGTCGTGACGCACAGCCGGCCGCGGCGGGCGTCGAGATCGGTGAAGACGTAGAGCCGGCCGTCGCGCGCGACCTCGATGCCGGTCGAGGCGTCGACGCCGTTCTGCACGACGAGGAGTTCGGGCTGCTCCAGCGGCGAGGCGGAGAGGTCGGCGAGCCAGACGTCGTTGCGTGGTGCCGTCCCGGTGTTCGCGGTGATCGTCAGCCACCGGCCGTCGCGGCTGACCGAGACGCCGTAGTAGTTCCGCTTGTCGAGCCCCGCTCCGAAGATCTCGACGTCGGTCTCGGGATCGGTGCCGACACGGTGCAGGTACACGCGGCGGTGGTACTGCTCCTCACCGGCCGGCACCAGGTCCGGGGCGAGCCGGCGGACGTAGTAGAACGCCTTGCTGTCCGGCATCCAGGCGACAGGGGAGTAGCGGCCGCGGTCGATCGGGCCGTCGACGAGCTCACCGGTCGCGACGTCCATGACCCGCAGCACCGACTCCTCGGTCCCGCCCGCGGAGAGCTGGTAGGCGAGGTACTTGCCGTCCTTCGACGGCTGCCACGCGTCGAGGGTCGTCAGGCCCGACGGGTCGATCTCCATCGGGTCGAGCAGGATGCGCTCGCCTCCTCCTTGGTCGAAGGGGTCGACGGTCACGAGCACCGCGTGCTCCTGCTCGGCGGTGCGGCGCATGAAGAACTGCCGGTCCCCGCGCCAGGCCGGGGCGCTGACGACGCCGGCTCCGAGCAGCTGGGTCAGCCGCGCCCGCAGGCCGTCCGCGCCGGGCCAGGTCGCGCGGTGCGCGGCGAACAGCTCGTCCTGCGCGGTCGACCAGGCTTCGGTCTCGGGGTCGGCGGGGTCCTCCAGCCAGCGGTACGGGTCGGCGACCGAGTGACCGTGAAGGTCCTCGACGATCTCCTGGCGGCGGGCGGTGGGGTAGTCCGGTCGAGGCATGACCCTCAACTTAGAGGGCTGAGCTCACTCGCCGCCGCTGACCCGCTCGGCACCTGCATAGACCGTCATGTGATCGCCCCGCACGAAGCCGACGAGCGTGATGCCGCTGTCCTCGGCGAGCTCGACGGCCAGCGTCGAGGGGGCCGAGATCGCCGCGACCACGGGAACCCCGGCCATCGCGGCCTTCTGCACCAACTCGAAAGAGGCCCGGCCCGAGAGCATCAGGACCGACCCGGCCGCGGGCACGAGGCCGTTCAGCAACGCCCAGCCCAGCACCTTGTCGACCGCGTTGTGGCGCCCGACGTCCTCGCGGGCGACGAGCAGCTCCCCGTCGGCGGTGAACAGACCCGCGGCGTGCAGACCGCCGGTGGCGTCGAAGATGCGCTGCGCCTCGCGCAGCCGGTCCGGCAGTGCCAGCAGGGTCGCCACGTCGACCCGGACCGGGTCACCGGCCGGCGGGAACGCGGTCCTGGTGCGGACGGCGTCGAGCGACGCCTTCCCGCAGACTCCGCACGAGGACGTCGTGTAGAAGTTGCGCTCCACCCCGGGGCCCGGGACCGGCACTCCGTCCGCGAGCGCCACGTCGAGGACGTTGTAGGTGTTGCGGCCCTCGTCGTCGACCCCGTCGCAGTACCGGGCCGTCACGACGTCGTCGACCTTGGTGATCACGCCCTCACTGAGCAGGAAGCCGTGCGCGAGTTCGACGTCCGCGCCGGGGGTGCGCATCGTGACCGCGAGCGAGCGACCGCCGACCCGCAGCTCCATCGGCTCCTCGGCCGCGAGGCTGTCGATGGTCGACGTCCGCCCGGTCGGCGTGACGCGGGTGACCGAACGTCGACCGGTGACCCGGCCCATCAGGCTTGCAGGCGCTCGACGGCGGCGCGCACGAGCGAGTCGTCGACCTCGCCCGCGGACTCGGCGGCGAGCAGGGTCGTGCGCATGCGCGGGTCCCAGAACATGCGGATGTGACTGGCGATGGCCTCGGCGGCCGCGTCCTGCGGCTTGTGGCGGAACTGGTCGGCGATCTCGCCGGCCAGACGCACCTCGGGCCGGATCGTTCCCTCGCTCACACGACCGCCGGTTCCGCGGTGTCGACGGTCGAGGCCGGCGCCGTCGCCAGCGCCACCTGAACCGCCGTCACTTTGTACTCGGGGCAGTTCGTCGCCCAGTCCGAGTTCTCCGTCGTGACCACATTCGCTCCGCTGACGGGGTGGTGGAAGGTCGTGTAGCAGACCCCGACCGGCATGCGCTCGGAGAGCACGGCGCGCAGCTTCGTCTCGCCGACCCGGCTGGCCAGCGTGACCAGGTCGCCGTCGTGAATCCCGCGAACCTCCGCGTCGTGCGGGTGGATCTCCAGCACGTCCTCCGGGTGCCAGGTGACGTTCGCCGTCCGGCGGGTCTGTGCCCCGACGTTGTACTGGGACAGGATGCGCCCGGTCGTGAGGATCAGCGGGTACTTGCGGGTGCTGCGTTCCTTCGTCGGCACGTAGGCCGTCGACTGAAATGCGCCCTTGCCGCGGGTGAACTCCTCGACGTGCATGACCGGCGTGCCCAGCGGGTGCTGGTCGTCGCACGGCCACTGCACCGACCCGACGCGGTCGAGCAGGTCGAAGGACACGTTCGCGAACGTCGGCGTCGTCAGCGCAATCTCGTCCATGATCTGCGCGGCGCTGTCGTAGTGCATCGGGTAGCCCATCGCCTTCGCGATGTCGCCGACGATCTCCCACTCGTGCTTGCCGGTGCGCGGCGCCATGATCGGGCGGACCCGGTTGATCCGGCGCTCGGCGTTGGTGAACGTGCCGTCCTTCTCCAGGAACGAGGTGCCCGGCAGCAGGACGTGCGCGAACTTCGCGGTCTCGTTGACGAACAGGTCCTGCACGACGAGCAGGTCGAGCGACGAGAGCGCCGCGTGCACGTGCTGGGTGTTCGGGTCGGACTGCGCGACGTCCTCTCCCTGCACGAACAGGGCGCGGAAGCTGCCGTCGACGGCCGAGTCGAACATGTTCGGGATCCGTAGCCCGGGCTCGGGCAGGATCGGGACGCCCCAGAGCTTCTCGTAGAAGCCGCGAACGTCGTCGCGGGAGACGTGGCGGTAGCCGGGCAGCTCGTGGGGGAACGAGCCCATGTCGCAGGAGCCCTGGACGTTGTTCTGCCCGCGCAGCGGGTTCACGCCGACGCCGCTGCGGCCGATGTTGCCCGTCGCCATCGCGAGGTTGGCCATGCCCATGACCATCGTCGAGCCCTGGCTGTGCTCGGTGACGCCGAGGCCGTAGTAGATCGCGGCGTTCGGCGCGGTCGCGTAGAGCCGGGCCGCCGCGCGCACCTCCGCCGCCGGCACGCCGGTGACGGGCTCGAGCGCCTCGGGGGAGTTCGACTCGTCCGCGATGAAGGACTCCCAGTCCTCGAAGCCCTCGCAGCGGGCCGCGACGAAGTCGCGGTCGACCAGACCTTCGGTGACCACGACGTGCGCCATCGCGTTGATGATCGCGACGTTCGTGCCCGGGGCCAGTTGGAGGTGGTGCTCGGCCTGGATGTGGGGCGTGCGGACGAGATCGATGTGCCGCGGGTCGACGACGAGAAGCTTCGCGCCCTGGCGCAGCCGCCGCTTCATGCGGGAGGCGAAGACCGGGTGGGCGTCGGTCGGGTTCGCGCCGATCACCAGAATCACGTCGGCGTCGGCCACCGAACGGAAGTCCTGGGTACCGGCGGACTCGCCGAAGGTCTGCTTCAGCCCGTAGCCCGTGGGGGAGTGGCAGACCCGGGCGCAGGTGTCGACGTTGTTGTTGCCGAAGGCGGCGCGCACCATCTTCTGGACGACGTAGACCTCCTCGTTCGTGCAGCGGGAGGAGGTGATGGCGCCGATCGAGTTCTGGCCGTACCGGGACTGGATGTCGCGCAGCCGGTTCGCCGTGAACGAGATGGCCTCGTCCCAGCTGACGGTCCGCCAGGGATCGGTGAAGGAGTCGCGGATCATCGGCTCGAGCACGCGGTCCGGGTGGCTCGCGTAACCGTAGGCGAAGCGGCCCTTCACACAGCTGTGGCCCTCGTTCGCCCCGCCGTTCTTCGACGGCACCATGCGGACGAGGGTGTCGCCGCGCAGCTCGGCACGGAACGAGCACCCGACGCCGCAGTACGCGCAGGTGGTCTCGACGGCGCGGGTCGGCATGCCGAGCTCGACGACCGACTTCTCCTGCAGGGCCGTGGTCGGACAGGCCTGCACGCACGCGCCGCAGGAGACGCACTCGGAGTCGAGGAAGTCGGTGCCGCCGGCACTGACGACGGACTCGAAGCCGCGGCCCTCGATGGTCAGGGCGAGTGTGCCCTGCACCTCGTCGCACGCGCGGACGCAGCGGGAGCAGACGATGCAGGACTTCGGGTCGAACTGGAAGTACGGGTTGGACGCGTCGATCTCGGCGTCCTGGTGGTCGTGGCCGGGGCCGTAGCGGACGTGCACGAGGCCGACGGTGTCGGCGGCGGCGTGCAGCTCGCAGGCGCCGTCCATGCAGTCGGCCGGGTGGTCGGACAGGTAGAGCTCGACGACGCCCTGGCGGAGCCGGTCGACCTTCTCGCTGCGGGTGCGGACGACCATGCCCTCGCCGCACGGGGTGGTGCAGGACGCCGGGGCGCCCTTGGCGCCGTCGATCTCGACGATGCACAGGCGGCAGGAGCCGAAGGCCTCGAGGGAGTCGGTGGCGCACAGGCTGGGGATGTCGACGCCGGCCTCGCGGGCGGCGCGCATCACCGACGTGCCCGGCGGCACGGCCACCGCGACCCCGTCGATCGTGAGGTTCACGGTCGCCTCGCCCGGGCGGGCGGGCGTGCCGTAGTCGAACTCCTGGAGCAGGCTCACGCGAAGTCCTCCCGGAAGTGTCGGACGGCGCTGCGCACCGGCAGGGGCGTCAGCCCGCCCATCGCGCACAGGGAGCCGTCGGTCATCAGCTCGCAGAGGTCCTCGAGCAGGGCGAGTTGGGTGCGGTCGCCGGCCCGGATGCGGTCGATCGTCTCGACGCCGCGCACTGCGCCGACCCGGCACGGGGTGCAGCGCCCGCAGGACTCCTCGGCGCAGAACTCCATGGCGAATCGGGCCATCTTCGCCATGTCGACGGTGTCGTCGAAGACGACGACCCCGCCGTGGCCCACCATCGCGTTCGCGGCGGCGAAGGCCTCGTAGTCCAGCGGCAGGTCGAACTGACCCACCGGCAGGTACGCCCCGAGCGGTCCGCCGACCTGGACGGCCCGAACCGGACGCCCGGAGGCGGTGCCGCCGCCGAAGGTCTCGACCAGCTCGCCGAGCGACAGGCCGAACGCCGTCTCGAAGACGCCACCGCGGGCGACGTTCCCGGCGAGTTGGAAGACCTGCGTGCCGCGGGACCGGCCGATGCCGAGTGCCGCATAGGCCGCGGCGCCGTCGGCCAGGATCGCCGGGACCGAGCCGAGCGTGAGGACGTTGTTGATGACCGTCGGGCGGCCGAACAGGCCGGAGATGGCGGGGATCGGCGGCTTCGGGCGGACCAGCCCGCGCTTGCCCTCGAGGCTCTCGAGCATCGAGGTCTCCTCGCCGCAGATGTAGGCGCCGGCGCCCACGCGGACGGAGAGGTCGAAGGTCAGCCCGGAGCCGAGGATGTTCGGGCCGAGCCAGTTCGCGGCGTACGCCTCGGCGATCGCGGCCCGCAGGGTCTCGACGGCGTCGGGGTACTCGGAGCGGCAGTAGATGTAGCCCTCGCTCGCGCCGACCGCGTAGGCGGCGATCGTCATGCCCTCGATGAGGGTGAACGGGTCGCCCTCCATCAGCATGCGGTCGGCGAAGGTGCCGGAGTCGCCCTCGTCGGCGTTGGCGCAGACGAATTTTTGTCCTGGTCTGGGCAACCCGGCCGGCTGCTCCAGGACGGTCTTCCACTTGATGCCGGTCGGGAAGCCGGCGCCACCGCGGCCGCGCAGGCCCGAGTCGGTCACCTCGGCGACGACCTCGGCCGGGGTCATCGACAGGGCGCGCTGCAGGCCGGCCAGGCCACCGTGCGCGAGGTAGTCCGGCGCGGAGCGCGGGTCCACCACGCCGACGCGGGCGAAGGTGATGCGCTGCTGCGCCTTCATCCAGGGCAGCTCCTCGACGAGCCCGAGGGCCGCGCCGTTGCCACCGGCGCCCGCCAGCATCCCGCCGGCGAGCAGGCCGTCGACGTCCTCGGGGGAGACGGGACCGAACCCGACCCGCCCGTCCGGGGTGTCGACCTCGACCAGGGGCTCGAGCCAGAGCATGCCGCGCGACCCGGTCCGCACGACGCGGGTCCCGAGCGGGGCGAGGGCGGTGATGCGCTCGGCCACCGCGTCGGCGCCCACGGAGACCGCGGCGGAGTCACGGGGGACATAAACGGTGTGGTTCGAGGGGGAGAGCGCGGAACCCGTCATCGGAGGTCTCCCAGCAGCGCGTCGAGGCGGTCCGGGCTGACGCGGCCCTGGAGCTTGCCGTCGACCTGGATCGAGGGGCCGAGCGCGCAGTTGCCGAGGCAGAAGACCTCGTCGAGGGTGACGGCCCCGTCCGCCGTGGTTTCGCCGAAGCCGACGCCGAGCCGCTGCTTCGCGTGCTCGACCAGGGCGTCCGCGCCGACCGCCTGGCAGGCCTCGGCCCGGCAGATCCGCAGGGTGGAGCGGCCGGGCGGGGTGGTCCGGAAGTCCCGGTAGAAGGACACGACGCCGTGCACCTCGGCGACCGAGAGGTTCAGCTCGTCGGCCAGCACCGGGATGACGTCCGGGTCGAGAAAACCGAACTCGGCCTGGACGGCGTGGAGGATGACGAGCAGCGGCCCGCGTTCGGCGGCGTGGGCCGCGGCGATCGCGCGGATGCGGTCGGCACGCGGTGGCGCCGGGGCGCGGAAGGTCATGGGTGGTCCTGCCGGGTCGGGTGCTTCACGCTGCGCGACCGCAGGGCGGTGCAGCAACCTCAACGTGTCGATCCAGCGATAAACGACGTTTATCAGTGCACGTCAGCGGGCTATCCTGGCCAGGTGTCCGGCGACATCCTGCTGCGCCAGTTGGAGTACCTGGTGGCGCTGCACCGCGAGCAGCACTTCGGCCGCGCAGCGGCCGCGTGCCACGTCAGCCAGCCGGCGTTGTCGGCCGCCGTGCGCAAGCTCGAGCAGCAGCTCGGCGTGCAGATCGTGCGCCGCGGTCAGCGCTACGGCGGTCTGACCGAGGAGGGCGGTCAGGTCCTCGGCTGGGCGCACCGGATCCTCGCCGAGCGGGACGCGCTGCTGCTGGACCTGGACCGGCTGCAGCACGGTCTGACCGCGACCGTCCGCGTCGGGGCGATCCCCACCGCGGTGCCGATCCTGCCCGCGATCACCGTCGCTCTGACGGACCGTCATCCGCGTGCGCGAATGCGGATCGAGGTCCTGTCCTCCGCCGAGATCGTCCGGGGACTGGCCGAGTTCGAGCTCGACGCCGGGCTGACCTACCTCCCGGAGGAACCCGACGCGCACACCCGCGTCCTCCCGCTCTACCGCGAGCGCTACCTGCTGCTCACGCCGGACTCGGGGCCGCTCGCCGACCGCGAGACCCTGTCCTGGGCCGACCTGGCCGGCGTCCCGATGTGCGCCCTGTCCACCACCATGCAGAACCGGCGGATCCTCGACGCGGCACTGGCCGAGGCGGGCGTGCGGGCCGACGTCGTCGTCGAGGCGGACACCGTCGAGTCCCTGTACGCCCACCTGCGCACGCGCCGGTGGTCGAGCGTCGTCGCGCACCCCTGGGCGCAGAGCTACGGGGTCCCGGACGGGCTGCGGCTGATCCCGATCCGGCCGACGCCGCACACGCCGGCGGTCGGCCTGGTCACCGGCCATCAGCGACCGTCGACCCTCGCCGCCGCGGCCCTCCATGACGCGGTCCTGGCCGCGGACCTGGGGGCGCGGCTCGACCAGGCCGGCTAGATCGGCTAGATCAGGTCGACGGCCTTGAGGATCACCGGGTCGTCGACCTCGCCCGCGGCGATGCCGCCGCGGAGCAGCTTCTGCATGTGCGGGTCCCAGAACATCCGGATCTGGGCCGCGACCATCATCGCGGCCTTGTCCTCGGGCTTGTCCTTGTACTGGGCGGCGATGGCCATCGCCTGCTTGACAGCGGGCCGGGGCGGGGGCTTGGTGTTCACGCGATCACCGGCCCGGACGGGCCTGGCTGGGGGGTCGAACGGTGGTCCGATCGGGGCATGGCCGCAATGTATATCGCCGCCGGGGCGGGTTCGCCGAGGTTGCGCTCGGTAGCCGATGCCGCGTGGCGGGACGAAACTTCTGGCCGAATCGGCGTTCGTCACCGACACTGGGGGTGCAGCCCGGCGCGTGCCATGCGCCGGGTCTGATCTGCGAGGAGGCTCGCGTGGGCCACGCCCTGGTCCTGAACGCGACGTACGAACCGCTGTGCGTCGTGCCGTCCCGACGCGCGCTCGTCCTCGTCCTGAACCACAAGGCGACCTCGGTGGAGGACTCCGGCTCGGTGCTGCACAGCGCCGCCGCCGCGGTGCCGTTACCAGCGGTGGTCCGTCTGCACCGCTATGTGCGGGTGCCCTATCGCGCCGGAGTCCCGTTGACCCGGCGCGCAATCTTTGCCCGGGACGGCGGGCGCTGCGTCTACTGCGGCGCCCCCGCCAACAGCGTCGACCACGTGATCCCGCGCAGCCGCGGTGGTCAGCACACGTGGGAGAACGTCGTCGCCGCCTGCCGGCGTTGCAACCACGTCAAGAGCGACCGCGAGATCTCCGAGCTCGGCTGGGCGGTCCGCGTCGCGCCCCGGCAGCCGAGCGGCCCGGCCTGGCGGATCCTCGGGACCGGCCGGCACGACCCGCGCTGGCTGCCGTACCTGACCGGCTACGGCCGGGACGCGGTGACGGGCGAGGCGACCGCCTGACCCGGGGTACCGTCCCGGCTGTGTCCGACGTTCCCGAGGTGCGGGTCAGTTGCTACGGCGCGCTGGCGAGCCGCGCCCGGACCCGATCGCTGACCGTCCGGGCGCGCACGCTCGGTGAGGCGGCCGCCGCCGTCGGTCTGGAGCTGAACCTGCACGTGGTGGCCGCGTTGAACGGGGAGCGCATCAGCCGCGACCCCGAGGTGGTGCTGGCGGCCGGGGACTCCGTCGCGTTCATCTCCGCCGACGCGGGCGGCTGAGGCGGCCTACCCTTCGGAGCATGGCTCCGGGCGGGTACTTCGGGGCGGCGCTCGTCCTCGACGTGAGCGCCGCCGGGGTCGAGGTGTCCCGTGACGAGCTCGGCGCCGACGTACTGCGTTCCTACCTCGGTGGGGTGGGGCTCGGGACCTACCTGCTGCAGCGCCTGGGTCCGGCCGGCGTGGATCCGCTCGCTCCCGAGGCGCCGTTGGCCTTCGTGTTCTCCCCGCTGGTCGGGACGCCGCTGACGACCAGCGCCAAGTTCGCTGTCGTCGCCAAGTCGCCGCTGACCGGCCTGCTGACCGATGCCCTGGCGTCGAGTCAGTTCGCGATCGCCGGGAAGCTCACCGGCCACGACGCGCTCGTCGTCCGCGGGCGGGCGGACGACCTCTCGGTCCTGCTCGTCGATGCCGAGGGCGCGCGGGTCGAGCCCGCGCCCGAGTTGGCCGGTCTGTCGGCCGCGGCCGCCGAGGAGGTGCTCCGCACCCGCTTCGGGCGCGGCTGGCGGGCCGCGGTGATCGGACCGGCGGGGGAGCGCGGCGTGCGCTACGCGACGATCAGCCACGACGGCCGGCACGCCGGCCGCGGCGGGCTGGGCGCGGTGCTCGGCGCGAAGAACCTCAAGGCCGTCCTGGTGCGCGCCGCCGGCAAGGCCGCGGTGCACGACGCCGAGGCCGTGCTCGCCGCCGCCCGCGATCTCCGCGAGCGCAGCTTCGGCCCGGCCACCGCGAAGTACCGCGAGCTCGGGACGCTGGCGAACCTGCTGGCGTTCAACGCGGTCTCGACGTTGCCGACGCGGAACTTCACCGCCGCGACCTTCGAGGGTGCGCCGAAGCTGGCGGCCGAGGAACTGCACGAACTGCGGCTGGTGGCCCGCAACTCCTGCGCGTCCTGCTCGATCGGCTGCGAGCACATCTACTCCCGCAAGGGCGGTGGGTCCCAGCGGATGGAGTACGAGAACGTCTTCGCCCTCGGCCCGATGTGCGGGGTCTCCGACCCCGACGACGTCTTCGCCGCCAGCGCGAAGTGCGACGAGCTCGGCCTGGACACGATCTCGGCCGGCGGCACGGTGGCGTGGGCGATGGAGTGCGCCGAACGCGGTCTGTTGGACGAGCCCTGGCTGCGGTTCGGCGACGGGCCGGCGCTGCTGCGCGCGCTCGACGCGATCGGCGCCCGGTCGCCCGGACTGGGTGAGCTGCTGGCCGAGGGGTCACGGCGGGCGTCGGCACAGCTGGGGCAGGGTTCCGAGGCCTTCGCCGTGCACGTCAAGGGGCTGGAGCTCCCTGGCTACGAGCCGCGGACGATGCAGGCGATGGGTCTCGGGTTCGCGGTGAACTCCCGCGGCGCCGACCACAACCGGTCGGGTGCCTACGAGGCCGACCTCTCCGGCGACCTCGACCGTCTCGCGGGCGCGGCTCCGCACGTGGCGGCGGCCGTCGCGACCGAGGACCGCGCCGCCGTCATGGACTCGATGATCCTCTGCAAGTTCCTGCGCGGCGTCTTCACCGAGCCCTTCGCGGAGTGGGCGAATCTGCTGCGCCCGGTGACCGGCTGGGACATCGACGCCGACGAGCTGCGCGCCACCGCGCGGCGCATCGTCGACGCGAAGCGGGCCTACAACCTGCGCGAGGGCGCCACCGCCGCGGACGACACCCTCCCGCCACGCATCCTCTCCGAGGCCGTCGCGATGTCCTCCGGTCGCGAGGCGAGGCTCACCGCGGAGCGCCTGCAGTCGATGGTGGCGGCCTACTACGCCGCCCGAGGCTGGGACGCCGAGGGCCGGCCGCCGACTGACGTGGCGTCAGCTACTTCGGTCTGACGGGAGTTCTCGGCTCTGCCGAACCTCGACGAGGACCTCCTCGCCGTCGCCGGGTGCATCGCCGGCCGGCTCCGCCGTGGGGTGCAGGCAGGTCAGCAGACCGGTCGGGACCTGGACGTCGACCCGCGTGAGCGGACCGAGGGGGATCCGGCGGCGGACGGTACCCGGCACGGTGAGTGCCGCGGGCGGCGCGGCGGATCGGTGGGCCACGCAGTGCTCCGGCCGGGCCACGCGCTCCTCCGGTCGCCCGGTGAGCGCGCTCGGCAGGTGGTTGACGAACCCGAGCAGGCGGGCGGTGTCGAGGTCGACGGGGGTGTCGAGGACGTCGGCCGTCGGCCCGTGGTGGCGGACCTGACCCTGAATCAGCAACGCCGTGGTGTCGGCAAGCGCGCGCGCCTCGTCGACGTCGTGGGTGACGAGCACGACCGCCAGCGACCGGCCCGAGAGCGCTGACCGCAGGTCCGCGAGGAGGTCGGCCCGGGTCGGTGCGTCCAGCCCGGCGAACGGCTCGTCGAGCAGGAGCACCGCCGGTTCGGTCGCGAGCGCCCGCGCGATGCAGGCGCGCTGCGCCTCCCCGCCGGACAGCGACCGGACGTCGCGGTCGGTGAGGTGGTCCAGCCCGAGGGCCACCAGAGCGGGCCGGCTGCGTTCGGCCGCTTCCGCCGCCCCGACACCGCGGAAGCGCAGACCGCTCGCGACGTTCGCCGCGACGGTTCCCCGGCGCAGGATCGGCCGCTGCAGCACGGCGGCCGTCGCGGTCCGCGCCCGGGCCGGCGTCGCCGGGTGTCCGGCGAGCAGCACCTCGCCGGACACCCGGTGCCGGCTGAGCAGCCCCAGGGCGCGCAGGAGCGTCGACTTGCCGGCGCCGTTCGGGCCGAGGACAGCCAGGCAGGTACCGGCGTCCACCTCGAGGTGCGGGACGTGGAGCAGTTGCCGGGCACCGACCTCCACCCGCAGGTCCCGGCACGCGAGCGCAGCAGTCACCGGACACCGCCGTTCACCGGACACCGTCCCGCTCGGGGGCACGTTGTTGCGCGAGCACCAGCGTCAGGTTCACCACGAAGGCGATCAGCAACAGGATCAGGCCGAACGCGATCGCCAGGGCGAACTGACCGCGGCTGGTCGCGAGCACCGCGGCGGTGGTCAGCACCCGCGTCTCGCCGGCGACGTTCCCGCCGACCATCTGCGCCGCGCCGACCTCGCTGATCACGGCGCCGAACCCGGCCATCGCGGCGGCCAGCAGTGGCAGTCGCGCCTCGTCGAGGAGCGCGAGGAAGGCACGGACCCGGCCGGCGCCGAGACCGCGCATCTGCACGAGGAAGTCGGGGTCGACCTGCACCAGCGCCGCGACCACGAGCGCCGTGACGATGGGGGTGGCGATCGCGGCCTGCGCCACGATCATCGCCGTCGGTGTGTAGAGCAGGCCCAGACTGCCGAGCGGGCCGCTGCGCCAGAGCAGCACGGTGACGAACAGACCGACCACCACCGGCGGCAGGCCGAGGCCGGTGTTGGCCATCGCGAGCACCACGCGGCGGCCGGGGAACCGGCCCAGGGCGATGGCTGCCCCGAGCGGGAGACCCAGACACACGGCGACGACGGTCGCGGTCAGCGAGATCCGCAGCGTCAGCGCGGTGATCGACCACGCGTCCTCGTCGCCCGTGACGAGCAGGCGCAGCGCATCGGCGAAGCCGTCGCCCAGGATGTCCACAGCGGTCGCCGGCTCAGGCCGCCAGCTCGGCTTCGTCGCGTCCGGCGTCCGGGGTGAACAGCGCCTCGCCGTAGGCGTCGACGCCGAACCGGCCGATCAGGTCCTGCGCGGTCGCGCTGACGATCCAGTCCGCGAACGCGGCCGCGCCGTCGGTCTGGACGCGGTTTCCGGCCCGTTCGGTCATCTCGATGACGTGGTAGATGTTCAGCAGCTCCGGACCGCCGGCGCCGAGCTCGACGAGGTCGACGGTGTCCCGCTGGCTGAGGAAGGTCGCGCGGTCGGTGACCGTGTACGCGTTGCGTTCCGCCGCGACCTGCAGTGTCGCGCCCATGCCCTGACCGGTGGACGAGTACCACGAGCCCTCGGGCGTGATGCCGGCCTTCGCCCAGATCGTCTTCTCCTTCGCGTGGGTGCCGGACTCGTCGCCGCGGGAGACGAACGGGACCTCGCCCTCCGCGATCGCCGTCAGCGCCTCCGAGGGGCTGAGGGCGTCGATCTCGGCCGGGTCGTCGGCCGGGCCCACGATCAGGAAGTCGTTGTGCATCACCAGCAGCCGCCGACCCGTCGCGCCCTCGGCGACGAACTCCTCCTCGGCGGCGGGCGAGTGCACCAGCAGGACGTCGGCCTCGCCGCGTCGACCGAGTTCGATCGCCTGTCCGCTGCCGACGGCCAGCGTCGTGACCTCCCACCCGGTGTCCCGGGTGAACGCCGGCAGCAGGTCGTCGAGCAGACCGGAGTCCTGCGTGCTCGTGGTCGTGGCGAGGATCAGCTTCCGGTTGGGCTCGTCGTCGTCCCCGCACCCGCTGGGCACGAGGACGAGCGCCGCCGCCAGCAGGAGAGAACGAGCCCGTCGCATGGTGCGCCCTTCTGCATCAGTTCAGAACGGTGCAAATCTAGACTCGGTCGCCGTGAGCCGATACCGCGAGATCTGCCTCGATCTCGCCGAGCGCGTCGTGAGCGGGGACCTCGAGCCGGGGACCGAGCTCCCCGGCGTCCGCGAGCTGGCCCGTTCCTGGGGGACCACGGCCACGACGGTGAGCCGCGCGCAGCGCGAACTGGCCGACGCGGGCGTGCTCGTCCTGCACGAGCGCCGCCGGGCGCAGGTGGCACCGGGGGCGGCCCTCGCGGCGCGGGAGTTCCTGGCCGGCCGCGTCGGGTTCCGCCTGGTCGGCAGCGACGACCCGGCGCTGGACCTGGTTGCGCGAGGAGTGCCGGAGCTGGAGGTGCTGACCGGCCGGGGCAGCTTCGGCGGGCTCAGCGAGGTCCGGCGGGGCCGGGCGGACGGTGCCGCGCTCCACCTGCTGCACCGCACCGGGATCTACAACGCGCCGTTCGTGCAGCGCCTGCTGCGGAATCAGGCTCCTCACCTGCTGCATCTGTGGCGGCGGGAGCAGGGCCTGATCGTGCCGCCCGCCAACCCCGACGGCGTTCGCAGCGTGGGTGACCTGACCGGCCGTCGCGTTGCCCTGCGCCGGTTCGGGACCGGCACCCGGGTGCTGTTCGACCGGCTCGCGATCGCCGCGGGGATGGACCCGGACGGGGTACGCGGCCCGGAGGTCGAGACCCATCTGGAGGTCGCGCTCGCCGTCGCGACCGGGACCGTCGACGCGGGTCTCGGCGTGCGCTCGGCCGCCGCCGATCTCGGTCTCGACTTCGTCCCGCTCACCTGGGAGTCCTACGACGTGGGGTTGCCGGGTTCGGCGTTGGGCGCCGCGGCGCCGGTGATCACGGCGCTGAGTTCCTCGGCCTTGCGGGCGGCAATCACGGCTCTCGGGGGCTACGACACGGCCGACTCGGGTCGGCTGGACGAACTCGACGCCATGGGCGAGCCCACGATCCCCGGTTAGGCTTCGCGAAAAGTTCACTCCCTCGCCCCGGGAGGCTGCGATCACCGCCCTGCACGAGCCCGAGACCACCACCGTCCCGACCGTCGGTGTCACCATCGACGGTGTCCCGGTCACGGTGCCCGTCGGCACGACGATCTACGACGCCGCGCGGTCGGCCGGGATCGACATTCCTGTCCTGTGCCACAACGAGCGGTACGACCCGGTCGGCGTCTGCCGCATGTGCGTGGTGGACACCGGGGGTCGCGTGTTCGCGGCGGCCTGCGTGCGGCCGTGCGACGACGGCATGTCGGTGCAGACCTCGACGCCGGAGCTCGAGCGCAGCCGGTCGGTGCTGACCGAGTTGCTGCTCTCCGACCAGCCGCCCCGCGAGTCGGACCCGAAGCACACGACGACCGCCGACAACAAACTGCTCGAGCTCGCGGACCGGTACGGCGTCGCGCGGGAGACCACCGACCTGCCGGTGGGCGCCGGGCGGGGCACCGACGTGTCGAACCCGGTCATCGCGGTCGACCACGACTCGTGCATCCTGTGCGACCGCTGCGTACGGGCGTGCGACGACATCCAGGGCAACGACGTCATCGGCCGCTCCGGCAAGGGCTACTCGACCCGGATCGCGTTCGACTTCAACGACCCGATGGGGTCGAGCTCCTGCGTCACCTGCGGCGAGTGCGTGCAGGCCTGCCCGACGGGCGCGCTGACCAACAAGGCGATCCGCTCGATCCCGATCCGGCCGCGCGAGCAGCTCGAGGCCGTCGAGTCCGTCTGCCCCTACTGCGGCGTCGGGTGCGCGCTGACCTACTGGGTCGACCGCGAGCGCGGGGCGATCTCGTTCGCCGAGGGACGCCCGCAGCCCGGGTCGCAGAGCCGGCTGTGCGTCAAGGGCCGCTACGGCTGGGACTACTCCGCCTCGCCCCAGCGGCTCACGAAGCCGCTCATCCGCGTCGATTCCTCCTACCCCAAGGGCCCGCTGTCCGCGGACGTGCGGGGTGAGGGCACCGGCAAACGGGCCACCAAGGACACACGCCCGGGGAAGGACCGCGGCCGCAAGCCGGGCGGTCTCGTCGACTACGACGAGGTGATGCCGCACTTCCGCGAGGCGACCTGGGACGAGGCGCTCGACCTCGTCGCGCGGCGGCTCAAGGAGATTCACGCCGCCGGCGGGCCCGGAGCGATCGCCGGGTTCGGCTCGGCGAAGTGCTCCAACGAGGAGGCCTACCTCTTCCAGAAGCTGATCCGGGCCGGCTTCGGCACCAACAACGTCGACCACTGCACGCGGCTGTGCCACGCGTCATCGGTGGCAGCGCTGTTCGAGGGCGTCGGCTCCGGTGCCGTGTCAACCACATACGGCGACGTCGCCAACGCCGACGTCGCGATCATCACCGGCTCGAACCCGACCGCGAACCACCCGGTCGCGAGTTCGTTCTTCAAGCAGGCCCGGCGGCGCGGCACGACGATCATCTACGTCGACCCCCGTGCCTCGACGGTGTCGGAGCACGCGGACATCTTCGTCCAGCTCAAGCCGGGTACGGACGTCGCGTTCTACAACTCCGTGATGTGCGAGATCATCCGGCTCGGCCTGACGGATCCTCAGTTCATCGCCGAGCGGACCTCGAACTACGACGCCCTCGCGGCCACCGTCGCGGACTACCCGCCGGAGCGGGGCGAGCAGATCACCGGCGTCCCGGCCGACACGATCCGGGCCGTCGCCCGGGCGTGGGGCGAGGCCGGCTCCGCGGTCATCTACTGGGGGATGGGAATCTCCCAGCACACGACCGGCACCGACAACGCGCGCTGCCTGATCGCGCTGTGCTCGATCACCGGTCAGGTCGGACGGCCGGGCACCGGCCTGCACCCGCTGCGGGGCCAGAACAACGTGCAGGGTGCGTCCGACGCGGGTCTGATCCCGATGTTCTACCCGGACTACCAGGGCGTGACGAAGGAGTCGGCGCGCGAGGTCTTCGAGCGGGCGTGGGGCACCTCGCTCGACCCCAACCGCGGTCTCACCGTCACCGAGATCATCCACTCGATCCTCGAGGGCGGGGTCCGGGGCATGTACATGCTCGGGGAGAACCCGTTCCTCTCGGACCCGAACACCAACAAGGTCCGCAAGGCGCTGTCGGCGCTGGAGTTCCTCGTCGTGCAGGACATCTTCCTGACCGAGACCGCCGAGTTCGCCGACGTGATCCTGCCCGCCACCTCCTACCTGGAGAAGGACGGCACCTACACCAACACGGACCGGCGCGTGCAGCTCGGCCGCAAGGTGCTGGACCCGCCGGGCGAGGCGAAGGCGGACTGGTGGATCGTCCAGGAGATCGCGCGCCGCGTCGGGCTCGACTGGAACTACGGCTCGCCGTCCGCGGTGTTCGACGAGATGGTGCCGTTGATGCCCTCGTACACGAACCTGAGCCACGCGAACCTCGGCTCGAGCGGCAAGCTGTACCCGAACCCCGACCCCGAGCACCTCGACGGCACCGTCGTGATGTTCGACGAGCGGTTCAACACCGACGACGGCCTCGCCCACCTGGTGCCGGCGCAGTGGCTGCCGCCGAAGGAACTGCCGGACAGCGAGTACCCGCTGGTCCTCAACACCGGGCGTCTGCTGGAGCACTGGCACACCGGGTCGATGACGCGGCGCTCGTTCGCCCTCGACGCGATCGCGCCGGTGGCCGAGATCTACATGCACCCGAAGGACGCCGCCGACCGCGGGCTGGTGCACGGCGCCATGGCTCGAGCCCGTTCCCGCCGCGGCGAGATCCAACTGCAGGTCCGCATCAGTCACCGGGAGCAGCAGGGCAACGTGTTCATCCCCTTCCACTTCCGCGAGGCCGCGGCGAACCTGCTGACGATCGACGAGGTCGACCCGTTCGGGAAGATCCCGGAGTTCAAGTTCTGCGCGGTGCAGGTCGAGGCCGTCGGGACGACGGCGTGAAGGCCCCGCAGCGGGTCCCGGGCGTCGAGGCGCGCGCCGGCAAGTTCCCGGGTCCGTCGCTGATCCCGGCGCTCAACGCCATCCAGGCGCGGCTGGGCTGGCTGCCCCGTGAGGAGTTGGAGAAGCTCGCGCTGGACGCCCGCCGTCCGCGCTACGAGATCGAGGGCCTGATCTCGTTCTACCCGCACTTCCGGACCTCGCCGCCCCCGCCCGTGTCGGTCTCGGTGTGTCACGACCTCTCGTGCTTCCTGCACGACGGCGAGGCGCGCATCGCGGAGCTGAGGGAGCGTCACGGCGACGCCGCGGACGTGGAGATTGTCGAGGTCTCCTGCCTCGGGCGTTGCGACTCTGCGCCGGCGTGCGCGGTGAACGAGCATCCGGCTCCGATCGCCGAGGTCGACGACCTGATCGCAGCCGCGCGGGACGCGGGCGTCGGCCACGCGGCGGCGAAGACCCGGTCGGAGCCGTGGCCGAACGACCCGTACCCGGCCGGGTCCGGGATCGCGGAACGGTACGTCACGTTGCGCGCCCTGCTCGCCGGCGACCTCGACCCGGACGACCTGGTGAGCGCGCTTCAGGACTCGGGCTTGCGCGGCATGGGCGGCGCCGGCTTCCCGACCGGGCAGAAGTGGGACCTCGTCCGTGGGGCCGAGGGGTCCGTCAAGTACGCGATCTGCAACGCCGACGAGTCCGAGCCCGGCACGTTCAAGGACCGTCAGATCCTCGCCACGCAACCGCATCTGGTCCTGGAGGGCCTGCTGTGCGGCATGGCCGTGGTCGGGGCCGAGGAGGGCTGGGTCTTCATCCGGCACGAGTACGGGCCGGAGGAGCACGTCCTGCGCGAGGAGCTCGAGGCGCTCCGCGCGGCCGGGGTCGTCGGTCCGGACGCGTGCGGCAGCGGCCGCCGGTTGAACGTCGAGATCTTCGTCTCCCCGGGTGGCTACATCCTGGGCGAGGAGACCGCGCTCATCGAGTGCATGGAGGGCCACCGCGGCGAGCCGCGCAACAAGCCCCCGTTCCCGGGCGTCTACGGCCTGCACGGCCGTCCGACCCTGATGAACTCGGTCGAGACCTTCGCCGACCTCCCGGTCATCGCCCAGCGCGGTGCGCAGTGGTGGAAGGACCAGGGCCGGGGCGATTCGGTCGGCTGGAAGTTCTTCGCGGTGTCCGGACACGTCGAGAAACCAGACGTGTACTGCGTCCCGATGGGGACGACGGTGCGCGAGTTGATCGAGCTGGCCGGCGGGGTTTCCGGAGGCCGCGCGGTCGGTGCGGTGCAGCCGGGCGGGGCGTCGAGCAACTTCATCGGCCCGGAGCTGCTCGACCTCGAACTCGACTTCGGCACCGCGGCGAAGGCCGGCACGATGCTCGGCTCCGGTGCGCTCGTCGTCCTGGCGGAGGGCACCGACGAGCTGGCCGCCGCGACCAACGTCCTGCGGTTCTTCCGCAACGAGTCGTGCGGCAAGTGCGTGCCCTGCCGGGTGGGCTCCACCAAGGCCCACGAGATTCTCCGCGGCGTTCTCGACGAGGGCGTCCCGCTGGACGGCCCACGGCGCGCACGGATTCTCGAGCTGGAGGAGGTTCTGCGCAAGACCTCCATCTGCGGTCTCGGGCAGGTGGCGCTCGGTCCGGTGATCAGCGTGCTCGGTCTGGACAAGGGAGGAGCGGCCGCTCGCCCCCAGCCGAAGCCGGAGGGCGCGGCGGGGCAACCGGAGCGATGACGGGGCGGGAGTTCTTCACGGCCCGGACCGTCGGCGAGGCGCTGGTCGGATTCCGACCGGAGCGGCGAACCGCGGTGGAACCGGTGCCGCTCGACGGCGCGCTCGGCCGCGTCCCGGCGGCGGACGTCCGCGCGGACGCGCCCCTGCCCGGCTTCGCCCGCTCGACGGTCGACGGCTACGCCGTGCGCGCGGCCGACACCTACGGGGCGTCCGACGGCCTGCCGTCCTACCTCGACCTTGCCGGGGCCGTGCGGATGGGCGCGGCGCCCACGGTGACCGTCACTCCCGGGCGCTGCGCGGCGATCCCGACCGGGGCCGTGCTGCCGGCCGGTGCGGACGCCGTGGTGATGGTCGAGTACACCGCCGAGACGATGCCGGGCACGGTGGAGGTCACTCGCCCCGTGGCCCCCGGTTCCGGGGTCGTGCAGCCCGACGACGACGTCGCGGTGGGTGCGGTGCTCGTGCCGGCGGGCCGCCCGCTGCGCGCCCCCGACCTCGGGCTGCTGGCCGCCGCCGGGGTGACGACCGTCGACGTCCACGCCCGGCCGCGGGTGGCGATCCTCTCCACCGGGGACGAGGTGGTTCCCTCGGACACAAAGGAGTTGACGGTTGGTCAGGTCCGGGACGCCACAGCGAGCGCGTTGGCGGGCCTGATCCGCGAGGCGGGCGGTGACCCGGTGTACGCCGGGATCGTTCCCGACGACGAGGGGGCGTTGCGGTCGGCGCTCACCGACGCGCTCGGCGCCGCGGACCTCGTCGTGGTGTCCGCCGGCTCCTCCGTCGGGGCCCGGGACGAGACCGCCGCGGCGGTGTCCGCCCTCGGCGAGGTGTGGTGCCACGGGCTCGCGCTGAAGCCGGGGAAACCGACGATGCTCGCCGAGTGCGCGGGCGTCCCGCTGATCGGTCTGCCGGGCAACCCGCTCTCGGCCCTGGTCGTGTTCCGGCTGCTCGGCGTCCCCCTCGTCCGGCGTCTCGCCGGGTGTGACCGGCCCCCGCCCGCCCCGCGGGTCCGGGCCCGGCTCGCGCGCGACCTGCCCTCGGCCGCCGGCCGGCTCGACGTCGTCCAGGTGACCGTGACCGAGGACCCGGACGGCACCTGTCGGGCCGAACCCCTGTTCGGACCGTCCGCCCTGTTGTCCGTCCTCGCCCGTGCCGACGGTTACCTCGTCGTCCCCGAACCGGCCACGGGCCTCGACGCGGGTACGGACGTCGAGGTCGTCCTCCACGCGTGAACGCGCGACGCGCCGGGTATCGGCTCGGGGTGAAGGTCGGAGGCGGACGGCATCGACTCGGCGCGAGCGCGCTGGCTGTCGCCCTGCTCACCGGCTGCGGCTCCGGGGCCGAGACCCTGACCGCCGCCGATGCCGACGCCCTGCACGCCCAGGTGGACACGATCCGGACGGCGATCGCCGACGGTCGCACCGGAGCCGCCCGCACGGCCGTCGCGGACCTGCGCGGTGCGATCCGCCGGCTCGCCGACAGCGGCGAGCTCGACCCCGCCGACGGCCTCGTGCTCCTCACCCAGGTGGACCGGATCGAGCAGGAGATCCGGCAAACCGCCACCCCGACCCCGGCGCCGACCCCCGCGGCCGCGCCGGATCCGAAGCCGGCGCCCCAGGACGACAAGAAGCCGGAGCCGAAGAAGGACGAGCCGAAGAAGGACGGGCCCAAGGGCAAGCCGAAGGGGCCGGGCAAGAACAAGGGCAAGGGCAAGGGCAATGGCTGACGCGGGGCCGGCGGCCGACGCGGGCCCGGTGGTCGTCGGGGCGCGGCTGGGGGACCGGTACACGCTGACCCGGCTGATCGGCACCGGTGGCATGGCCTCGGTGTGGGCGGCGCACGACCCGCGGCTGGAGCGCGAGGTCGCGATCAAGGTCATCTCCGACACGCTCGCGCTCGACGCCACCTTCGTGGAGCGGTTCGCGCGGGAGGCCCGGATCGCCGCCGCGCTGGCGCACCCGCACGTGGTCAGCGTCTTCGACTACGGCGCCCACGGCGGCCGGCCGTACCTGGTGATGGAGTACGTCGCGGGCGGGACACTCTCCGCGCGGCTCAAGGACGGGCGCCGCGACTGGGACCCGGCGACGCTGACGCGCGAACTGCTCGACGCGCTGGGCTACATCCACGCCGCGGGGATCCTGCATCGCGACCTCAAGCCCGCGAACGTCCTCGTCGGCGCCGACGGCCGGGCCCGGCTCACGGACTTCGGCATCGCGCACCTCGCGGACGGCACAAAACTGACCAGCACCGGGTACGTCGTCGGCACCGAGAAGTACCTCGCCCCCGAGGTGCGCCGCGGCGGGGCGCCGACGGTCGTCGCCGACCTGCACGGGCTCGGCGTCCTCCTGCGTGAGTGCGGGGTGGCGGAGGCGGGCCCGGTCTTCGCCGCGCTGATCGACCGGCTCACCGACCCCGACCCCGCCCGGCGACCCCGCTCGGCGGCGGACGCCCTCGCGCTGCTCGACCGCCCCGCGGGCCCGGGCCCCGACCCCGGTCCCACGGTCCCGATGCCGGTGGGCGACCCCGCTCCGACCGAGGCGCTGCTGGCTCCGACCGAGGTCGCTCCGACCGAGGCGTACCCGCCGCCGGACGCGCCGGCCGGGCGTCGGCCGGCGCGCGGGGCTGCGGTGGCCGCGGTGCTCGTGGTGGGGGCGGTTCTGCTCGGCGGGGCAGCGCTCCTCTCCGGGGACGACGGGTCGGACGGGCTGCGCACCCCGCCCGCCGGGGGTTCGGTGAGCGAGCAGCTCGACCAGCTCGACGAGGCGATCGACCGCGCCCGCCGGTAAGCGCGGGTAGCCTGCGCAGCGTGCCGCCGTCGAGCCCCTTCCTCTCCGACGTGCCGGCGGCCGAGGCGTTGGCCGCCTGGCAAGCCGTGTGCGGGGCCGCGGGGTGTCCCGCGCTGACCGAGGCGGAGACGGTCCCGGTGCAGCACGGCGTGGGCCGGGTGACGGCCGAGCCCGTCTGGGCGCGGCGCTCCTCGCCGGCGTTCGACTCCGCGGCGATGGACGGCATCGCGGTCCGGGCGGCGGACACCGTCGCGGCCACCGAGACCTTCCCGGTGCTGCTGGCTCCGGAGAGCTTCGTCGTCGTCGACACCGGCGACCCGTTGCCCGAGGGCTACGACGCCGTCGTCATGCGCGAGCACGTGCACCGGACCGCGGACGGGTCCGCCGAGCTGCGCGCGGCCGTGCCGCCGTACCAGCACGTGCGCTCGATCGGGGAGGACATCAGCGCGACCGAGCTGCTGCTCCCGACCGGCCACCGGTTGCGCGCGGTCGACGTCGCGGCCGCCGCGGCCGCGGGGGTCACGGAACTGACGGTGCGTCGGAAGCCGGTGGTCGTCGTCGTCCCGACCGGGGACGAGATCCGTCCGATCGGTTCCGAGCTCGGCCCGGGCGACATCCTCGACACGAACTCGCTCATGCTCGCGGAGCAGGCGAAGGAGTCCGGGTGGGAGGCCCGCACGACGCCGGTCGTCCCGGACGACCCGGACCGGATAATCGCGGCCCTACGGGAGGCGGCCGCGGAGGCCGACCTCGTCGTGCTCGTTGCCGGGTCGAGCGCCGGCCGGGACGACTACACGGCGCGGGTCGTCGAGGCGGCCGGGACGCTCGCGGTCCACGGTGTCGCGGTCAAGCCCGGGCACCCCGTCGTGCTCGGTGCCGTCGAGGGCGGCACCCCGGTGCTCGGGGCGCCCGGCTACCCGGTCTCGGCGGCGCTGACGTTCGAGATCTTCGCGGCGCCGATGCTCGCCCGCCTCGAGGGCGCCGCGCCCCGCGAGCGGCCGTTCGTCTCCGCCCGCCTCGCCCGCAAGCTCGCCTCGACCCTCGGCAGCGACGACTGGGTGCGCGTGCGCCTCGGCCAGGTCGGCGGGGAGATCGTCGCGACGCCGCTGCCCCGCGGCGCCGGTGTCCTGACGTCACTGGTCCGCGCGGACGGCCTGCTGGTCGTGCCGGCCGGGGTGGAGGGCCACCACGCGGGGGAGCAGGTGCGCGTCAACCTGCTCCGGGGGGCGGAGGAGATCGGGCGGACGATCGTCGCGATCGGCTCGCACGACCTCGTGCTCGACATCGCCGCGTCCCGGCTGCGGCAGGCCGATCCGCGGATCACGCTGGCGTCCTCGAACGTCGGCTCGCTCGGGGGTCTGGTCGCGATCCGCGACGGGCTCTGCCACCTCGCCGGCTCGCACCTGCTCGACCCGGAGACCGGCGAGTACACGCTGCCGTACCTCGACCGCCTTCTCGGCGACGGGCCGAAGGTCGCGGTCATCCGGCTCGTGCACCGCGACCAGGGCCTGATCGTGCCGCCGGGCAATCCGCTCGGCCTCTCGGGCATCGCCGACCTCGCCCGGCCCGGCCTGCGGTACGTGAACCGGCAGCGCGGCGCCGGCACCCGCGTCCTGCTCGACCAGGAACTCGCACGCCTCGGCCTCGACCCGAGTGGGGTCACCGGATACGGCCGCGAGGAACACACCCACCTCGCGGTGGCCGCCGCGGTCGCGGGGGACCGGGTCGACACCGGCCTCGGGATCCGCGCCGCCGCGCGCGCCTTCGGTCTCGACTTCGTCCCGGTCGCGCAGGAGCCCTACGACCTCGTCCTGCGCGCCGACGCCGTCGACGACCCGCTGCTGGCCCCGCTCTGGGACCTCCTCGCCGACCCCGGGTTCCGGGCCGAGGTCGAGGCCCTCGGCGGGTACTCCTGCGCCGAGACCGGGCTCCGCATCCGGTGAGCTCGGGGGCTGCCGTGGCACGTCGCCCGCGGCCGCTCGCCTTCGTCGCGGGGGCGGCGGTGGGTGTCCTGGGCGGGATGATCGGCCTGGGTGGGGCGGAGTTCCGGCTGCCGCTGCTGTTGCTGCTCTTCGGGTTCACGGCGCTGCCGGCGGTCGTGTTCAACAAGGCGATGAGCCTGGTCGTCGTCGCGACCGCGTTGCCGGCCCGGTTGATTGCGGTCCCGCCCGGGGAGCTCGGCCACGAGTGGGACGTCGTCCTGAATCTTCTGACGGGCAGTCTGATCGGCGCGTGGCTCGGTGCGACGTGGGCGATCCGCATGCGGAGCGCGACGCTCTACAAGGTCCTCGCGGTGTTGCTCGTGCTGATGGCCGCCGTCCTCGCCGCCCACCACGCCGGCACCGTGTCCGAGCTCGACCTGCCGAGCGGGGCGCGCTTCGTGGCGGGTGTCGTCGCCGGCGTCGGGATCGGTGTCGTCGCGGCGCTGATGGGCGTCGCGGGCGGGGAACTCCTGATCCCGACGATCGTCCTGCTCTACGGCCTCGACATCAAACTCGCGGGCAGCGTCGGTCTCGCGGTCTCGCTGCCGACCATGCTCGTCGCGTTCGCCCGCTACAGCCGGGACGCCAGCTTCGCCGTGCTGCGGGAGAACCGCGGGTTCGCGGTCGCCATGGCCGCCGGGTCGGTCGTCGGCACCGTCGCCGGCGGGCTGCTGCTCGACGTCGTTCCCGACGACGTCCTGATCCCGATCCTCTGCGTCGTCCTTCTCCTGTCCTCGATCAAGGTGTGGGGCCACCGCTGAAGCCGGAACACCCGGGTCAGGTGGTCGGGCGTGGTTTCAGGTGCGACGCGATCACGGCAGCCGCCGCCGGGACGTCGAGGCGGCCGGCGGCGACGTCGACGACGAACTGCTCGGCAGCGTCGATGTCGGGGATGTGGAAGTCGAAGCCGTTGAGTTCGCAGAAGGCGCGGGTCGCCAGCCAGCCGAGTCGCTTGTTGCCGTCGACGAGCGGATGGTTCCGCGTGATGGCATGCAGCAGTGCGGCGGCCTTGGTGGCCAGGCTGTCGTACGCGTCCTCGCCGAACACAGTCGTCTGCGGCCGTGCTGCGGCTGCGGCCAGGGCGCCGGGATCGCGCAGCAACGGTCGCGCCGGCTTGACGGCCTGCGCCGCGGCGAGGAGGAGGTCCTCGACGCTCAGGTACTCGGTCATGAGCTACCGACCGAGACGGTCCAGCAAATCCGCGTCCTCGGTCGCGATGCGTTCGAACATCGCCTTCATCCGCTCCTCGCGCCCGCTGACGTAGAGACGGATCGCCTCACGGGCGACCTCTTGCATGCTCCGTCCCTCCGCCTCCGCGGTTCGACGCAGCGCCTCGGTCTCGTCCTCGTCCAGTCGGAGCGTCATCGCCATCCCGCGATGGTATCACCGCGGTATCACGATGGCCGAGAACGCGGGACTTCCTGCCGCCCGGCGTAACCGCGCGGTCAAGATCGCCCGGTAGCGTCGCGGGGGTGAGCGACCTGCACGACCTGACCGCTCTCGAGCAGGCGGGTGCGATCCGCCGCCGGGAGGTCTCGGCGACCGAGGTCACCGAGCACTACCTGCGGCGGGCGGAGGCGCACTCCGACATCGTCGGGGCGTTCACGACGCGGACGCCGGACCTTGCGCTCGCGCAGGCGAAGGAGGCGGACGAGCGGATCGCGGCCGCCGGGCCGGACGAGGAGCTCGGACCGCTGTTCGGCGTGTGCGTGCCGGTCAAGGACCTGACCGCGGTGGCGGGGGTCCGGATGACGCTCGGGTCCGCGGTTTTCGCGGAGTTCGTCCCGCAGATCTCCGCGGTCGTGGTCGAGAAGCTGCGCCGCGCGGGCACGGTGATGACCGGCAAGACGAACACGCCGGAGTTCGGGCTGCCCTGCTACACCGAGCCGGACGTCGCGCCGCCGGCGCGGACGCCCTGGGACCTGACCCGCACCGCCGGCGGGTCCAGCGGCGGGGCCGCAGCGGCGGTCGCGGCCGGGCTCGCCCCGATCGCGCTCGGCAGCGACGGCGGGGGATCGATCCGGATCCCGGCCTCGGTGTGCGGGCTGGTCGGCTACAAGCCCTCCCGCGGACGCATCAGCAACGCGCCGTTCGGGCCCGACCCCGTCGGGCTCGTGACGCACGGGCCGCTCGCGCGGACCGTCGCCGACGCGGCCGCGTTCGTCGACGCCGTCGCCGGCCCGGTCCCCGGCGACCCGTGGTGGGCCGCCCCGCTGCCGCCGGGGGAGACGTTCCGGGCGCGCACCGCGGTCGACCCGCCGCGCCTGCGGATCGGCCGCTTCGCCGCCGGGGTCCTGGTCGAGGCCGAGTTCCACCCCGACGTCCTCGCGGCCTGGGAGCAGGCCACGACGCTGCTGACCGAGCTCGGCCACGAGGTCGTCGACGTCGAGCCGCCGGCGGCGGCGCAGCACCACGCCCACTTCCTCGACGTCTGGTCGTCGCTGGCCGCGAGCGGGCCGGTGCCGCCGGGGACGGAGGAGCGGCTGCGGCCGCTGACCCGCTGGCTGCGGGAACGCGGCCGGTCGGTCGACGCGCCGCGCCTGCTCGGCGCGATCGGGGAGCTGCAGGGCCTGGCGCGGACGACCGCGCGCGCCTGGGCGGGCTTCGACGCGATCCTCACCCCGACCCTGGCCACGCCGCCGGTCCGCATCGGCGAGCTGCGCAACGACGAGGACCCGGCGGCGGACTTCGCTGCGCAGTTCGCGTTCACCCCGATCACGTCGTTCTTCAACCTCACCGGCCACCCGGCGGTCTCGCTGCCGCTCGGGGTGGGGGAGGGCGGCCTGCCGCTCGGAGTGATGCTCGCGGGCCGCCCGGCGGGCGACGGGGACCTGCTCGCGCTCGCGGCCCAGCTCGAACGCGCTGCGCCCTGGGCGCATCGCCGGCCGGAAATTTGGTAGGGAACCTCTCGTGACCGAGCTCTCTCCGAACCTTGTCGCCCTGGCCACGGCGTGCGGCGTCGCGACCGAGTACTGGGACTGGCGCGGCGAGTACGTCGCGGTCCCGGAGTCGACGATCGTCGCGGTGCTGGAGTCGCTGGGCTGGGAGGCGGCCACCCCGGCGGCCGCCGGTCGGTCCCTGGCCCAACTGGAGGCGGACCGCTGGCGGCGCATGCTGCCGCCGGTGGTGACGATGCGTCAGGACGCAGCCGGTCCGACGTCGTTCCCGGTGCACGTGCCGCACGGCGACCCGGTCGAGGCGTGGATCGAGCTGGAGCAGGCCGACCGCGCCGAGGTCCGCCAGGTGGACCGCTGGGTCGAGCCGACCGTCGTCGACGGCGTGCTGATCGGCGAGGCCACGTTCGAGCTCCCGAGCGACCTGCCGCTCGGCTACCACCGGATCCAGGCGCGCAGCGGCGAGCGCAACGCCGAGAGCTGTCTGATCGTCACGCCCGCGTCGCTCGAGCTGCCCGCCGGGCTGCGCGGGCCGGACGGCGAGGCGCAGCGCAGCTGGGGTCACCTCGCGCAGGTGTACCAGGTGCGCAGCGAGCGCTCCTGGGGCCCGGGCGAGCTCGCGGACCTCGCGGCACTCGCGGAGTGGACGGCGTCCGAGCTCGGTGCCGGGTTCGTCCTGATCAACCCGCTGCACGCGACCGCCCCGCTCCCGCCCGTCGAGCCGTCGCCGTACCTGCCCGTGAGCCGGCGGTTCGTCAGCCCGCTGTACCTGCGGGTCGAGGACGTCCCCGAGTACGCGACCCTCGACGCCTCGACCCGGGCGGCGGTCGACGCCCTGGGCGAGCCGTTGCAGGGGCGCGGCGGCGCGGACGAGCTGCTCAACCGCGACGTCGCGTGGACCGCGAAGCGGGCGGCGCTCAAGCTGATCCACGGCGCCGGGTTGTCGGCCGAGCGGGCGCGGGAGTTCGCCGCCTACCGCGAGCGGGAGGGCGTCGCCCTGCTCGACTTCGCCACCTGGTCCGCGCTGTGCGAGGAGCACGGCCCGGCGTGGATGGCGTGGCCGGAGGAGTTGCGCCACCCCGCGACCGAGGCCGTCGCCGCCGAGCGGACCCGGCTCGCCGACGCCGTCGACTTCGCCGCCTGGCTGCAGTGGCAGCTCGACCAGCAGCTCGCCGCCGTCAAGGAACGGGCGGCCGCCGCGGGCATGCCGATCGGCGTGATCGCGGACCTCGCGGTCGGCGTCCACCCGGGCGGCGCGGACTCCTGGGCGCTGTCCGACGTCCTCGCGATCGGTGTCTCCGTCGGCGCCCCGCCGGACGCGTTCACCCAGCAGGGGCAGGACTGGAGCCAGCCCCCGTGGAAGCCCAACCGGCTGGCCGAGCTCGGGTACGCACCGTTCCGCGACATGATCCGCGGCGTGCTGCGGCACGCGGGCGGGATCCGCGTCGACCACGTCATGGGCATGTTCCGGCTGTGGTGGGTCCCGGCCGGGCGCAAGCCTTCGGAGGGGACGTACGTCCGCTACGACCACGAGGCGATGGTCGGGGTGCTCGCACTGGAGGCGGCCCGGGCCGGGGCGCTCGTCATCGGCGAGGACCTCGGGACGGTCGAGCCGTGGGTGCGCGACTACCTGCGCGAGCGAGGCATGCTCGGGACGTCGATCCTGTTCTTCGAGCGCGACCAGGTCGGCCCGCTGCCGGCCGACGCGTGGCGCCGGTTGTGCCTGGGCACGGTCACGACGCACGACCTGCCCCCGAGCGCCGGGTACCTCGCCGGCGAGCACGTGAGCATCCGCGACCGGCTCGGCCTGCTCACCCGCCCCGCGGACGAGGAGTGGATGGGGCTCTGGGACGAGGTCGCGAGCTGGCGCGCCCGGCTGGAGGCCGAGGGCATCGACCCGGGCCCCGTCGGGGACATCCCGGCGCTGGTCGAGGCCCTGCACCGCTTCCTGGCCCGGACGCCGACGCTGCTGTGCGGGGTCGCCCTCGCCGACGCCGTCGGGGACCGCCGGACGCTCAACCAGCCCGGCACCTACCTGGAGTACCCGAACTGGCAACTGCCGCTGCTGGACGCCGACGGACGGCCGGTGCTGCTGGAGGACCTGGCGGGGCCGTCTCCGGTGGCCGACCGTGTGCGTTCTCTCGCACAGGCGTTCGCTAGTCTCACCTCGTGATCGGTACTAGCTGGCGCCCGCTTCCGAAGGCCTGGTTCCGGGCCGCCGTTCTCGGTGTTGTCCTCGCGTCCTCGACGCTCGCCGCGTCGCCGGCGATGGCTCTCACGCGCGACGACGGTGACGACCCCGGCGAGGGGATCTCGAACCTCAAGGTGATCGGGATCTTCGTCGGCATCCCGGTCGGCCTGTTGGCCCTGATCTGGCTGGTCGTCTCGATCCCGTACATGATCCGCGGCCCGCGCTACCGCCCCGGCAAGGAGTGGACGGCCGAGGCGGAGTGGTACGGCGCCCCGGGCGAGGACGGCCCGGCCGCGCTGGAGAGCGGCTCCGCCGACCCGGCGCTCGAGGGTGCCCCGGCCGACGCCGGCACCGACGCCGCAGGCGGTGGGACCAGTGCTCGCTGGTGAGGCGTTCTCCGAGCGGCAGCGCGAGGAGATCGTCAAGGCCATTCAGCAGGGCCGCCGCACCAGCGGAGTGAACTTCTCGGTCTACGTCGGCGCCGCCGACGGACCGACCCGCGCCGCCGCCAAGCGTCGCCACGCCGAACTCGGGTCCGAGGCCGCCGACACCGTCCTCGTCTTCGTGGACCCCGCCGCCCGCAGCCTGGAGATCATCACCGGCTCCCGCGCCCGGCGCTGGGTCGACGACCGCGCCTGCGCCCTCGCCGCGATGACGATGACCACCGCCTTCGCCGCCGGGAACCTCGCCGGCGGCATCGTCCAGGGCATCCAGCTCCTCGCCGAGCACGCCCGGCACCCCCAGAGCCTCCACACCGCGCACTGAGCCCACCCGTCACACCGGGGGTGACACCCTTTTCGGCGCCAAAAAGGGTGTCACCCTTTTTGGCGTCAGAAAGGGGTGACACCCCTTACTGCGCAGTAAGGGGTGTCACCCTTTCTTGACAGGGTCGGTCAGCCCGCGGCGCGGTCGCACTCCTGGGCGCGGAGGGCGCGCTGGACGCCGTCGCGGGCCTCGGACAGCAGCCGGCGCAGGGCCGGGGCCGGGGAGTGCTCGGCCAGGAAGCGGTCGGTGCGCTCGACGGTGTCGGCCGAGATCCGCCAGGACGGGTAGAACCCGTTGACGATGTTCTGGGCGATCTCGTTGGTGCGCTCCTCCCAGATCCGCGGGACGGCCTCGAAGTAGGGCTCGACGAACTGCTCGAGGATCTCGCCCTGCTCGATCTGGACGAACCCGCCGATGATCGAGTTCTGCATGGCGTTCGGGAGCTTGTCGTCGCCGACGACGGAGGCCCAGGCCTCCTCCTTCGCCTGCACCGTCGGGCGGGCGGCGAGGGCGCCGGCGGCGTGGCGCTGGCCGGCCGCGGTGTCGTCGCGGTCGAGCTCGGCGTCGATCTCGGACTCGCCGGCGACGCCGCGGGAAACCAGACGGTGGAGCATGTGCCAGCGCAGGTCGACGTCCATCGCGAGGCCCGGGACGAGCGGCTCCCCGGCCAGCAGCGCGGCCAGCAGGTCGAGCTGCTCGTTGGTCCGGGCGACGGAGGCGAACGTCCGCGCCCACGCGAGCTGGCTGTCGCTGCCGGGCTCGGCGGCGCGCAGGTGCTCGAGGGCGGCCGCGGCGAAGCGGGAGAGCCCGGTCTCGCGGTACTCGGGGTCGGCGAACATGAACAGCGCCGAGATCGCCTGCCGCTGCAGGCCCTGCTGGACGACGATGCCGGTCTCGCTGCCGATGCCGCGCAGAACCAGGTCGACGTAGTCGCGCGCGGGCAGCTCGGCGTCGCGGGTCATGTCCCAGGCCGCGGACCAGCACAGCGCGCGGGGGAGGGACTCGCTGATGTCGCCGATGTGCCGGCCGAGCGTCGCGAGGGACGTCGGGTCCAGGCGGATCTTCGCGTAGGTGAGGTCGTCGTCGTTGACGAGGACGAGGTCGGCGGAGCGCTTGCCGATCAGCTCCTTGACCTCGGTGCTCGCGCCGGCGACGTCGAGCTCGACCCGGTCGCGGCGGACGAGCTTGCCGTCGGTGAGGGCGTACAGGCCGATCGCGATGCGGTGCGAACGCAGCGTCGGGTAGGCCTCGGGCGCGCTCTGCTGGACGGTGAAGTGCCGGAACGCGCCGAGCTCGTCGAGCTCGAAGACCGGGCGCAGCACGTTGACCTGCGAGGTCTGCAGCCACTCCGCCGACCACGCGGACAGGTCGCGGCCGGAGGTCTCCTCGAGAGCGGCGAGGAAGTCCTTGAGCGTCGTGTTCCCCCACGCGTGGCGGGAGAAGTACGTGCGGATCGCGGAGACGAAGTTGTCCCGGCCGACCCACGCCACGAGCTGCTTGAGCACCGAGGCGCCCTTGGCGTAGGTGATGCCGTCGAAGTTCACCTCGACGTCGTCGAGGTCGTTGATGTCCGCGACGATCGGGTGCGTCGAGGGCAGCTGGTCCTGGCGGTAGGCCCACGTCTTCTCGACGTTCGCGAACGTGGTCCAGGCGTTGGTCCACCGCGTCGCCTCGGACTGGCAGAGCACGCTGATGTAGGTCGCGAACGACTCGTTGAGCCAGAGGTCGTCCCACCACTTCATCGTCACGAGGTCGCCGAACCACATGTGGGCGAGCTCGTGGAGGATCGTCTCCGCGCGGCGCTCGTACGCGGCGTCGGTGACCTTCGAGCGGAAGACGTAGTCCTCGAGGATCGTGACGCAGCCGGCGTTCTCCATCGCGCCCGCGTTGTACTCCGGGACGAACAGCTGGTCGTACTTGGTGAACGGGTACGGCTGGTCGAACAGCTCGAGGAAGAAGTCGAAGCCCTTGCGGGTGACGTCGAAGATCTCGTCCGCGTCGAGGTGCTCGGCGAGGGAGCGGCGGCACGCGACGGCCATCGGCACGACGAGGTCGCCCGGACCGCGGTACTCGCTGCGCTCGACGTGGTAGTCGCCGGCGACCAGCGCGACGATGTAGGTCGACATGCGCGGGGTCGCGTCGAAGACCCAGACCGACGAGCCGTCGCGGCCCGGCACCGGCCGCGGCTCGGGGGTGTCGGCGTTGGAGAACACGGCCCACGGCGACGGGGCGAGGACGGTCAGCTGGAACGTCGCCTTGAGGTCGGGCTGGTCGAAGCAGGCGAAGACGCGCTTGGCGTCGGCGACCTCGAACTGCGTGTACAGGTAGGTGCCCTCGTCGACCGGGTCGCGGAAGCGGTGCAGGCCCTCGCCGGTGTTCATGTACGCGCAGTCGGCGACGACGCGCAGCGTGTTCTCGGCGGCGATCTCCGGCAGGTTCACGCGGTTGCCGTCGAAGTGCGTGGCGGGGTCGAGCGTCTTGCCGTTGAGGGTGATCTCGCTCACCGACGGCGCGATCAGGTCGAGGAACGTGCCGTTCTCGCGGCCGACCAGGCCGTCGAACTGCACCACGGTCGTCGAGCGGAACGTGCGGTTCTCGCCGGCCGGGTCCGGGACCAGGTCGAGCTCGACGGCGTAGGAGTGGACGTCGACCGTGGCGGCGCGGGCCGCCGCCTCGTCGCGGGTCAGATTCTTGCCGGGCACTGAGTGACTCCTGACTCGTTCGACGGGACGGCTCATCCTTCCACGCGGGGTGGGCAGGACTCTCACAGGAATGCGCCGAGAGGTGCGCAGGTTGGACCGGGTGAGGACCTACGGAAACGGAGTACCCCCGTGAGTGAGCGCAGCACCGTCGATTTCTGGTTCGACCCGCTCTGCCCCTGGGCATGGCTGAGCTCGCGATGGATGCTCGAGGTCCAGACGGTCCGCCCCGTGGACGTGAAGTTCCACCTGATGAGCCTGGCGATCCTCAACGAGGACCGCGAGATCCCCGAGCAGTACCAGAAGCTGCTGGCGACCGGGAAGAACATCGGCCGCGTCGTGATGGCGGCCCAGGTCGGCCACGGCGACGAGGTGGTGCCGGGCCTGTACACCGAACTCGGCCGCCGCTTCCACCACGAGGAGCGTGAGCGCGACCGGGCGACGGTCGCCGAGGCGCTCGCCGCCGTGAACCTCCCGGCCGACCTGATCGAGGCCTGGGACGACGAGAGCTGGGACGAGAAGGTCCGCGCCTCCCACGAGGAGGGCCAGAACCTTGTCGGCCTGGACGTCGGCACCCCGGTGATCCGCGTCGCCGACACCGCGTTCTTCGGCCCGGTCGTCACCCCGGCCCCGGCCGGCGAGGACGCCGGGAAGCTCTGGGACGGTGTGCTGCTGGTCGCGTCGACCCCGGGCTTCTACGAGCTCAAGCGCACCCGCGACGAGGGCCCGCGCTTCGACGTCGGGGCCGCGCCCCGGCACGACCGGGCGGCCTGACGCCTGACCGGACCCGTTTGGCAGACTCGCGCCATGCGCGTCTACCTGGGGTCCGACCACGCCGGCTTCGAGCTCAAGGACCACCTGCTGCGGTGGTTGGAGGAGGCCGGGCACGAGCCGGTCGACTGCGGGCCGACGATCTACGACGCCCAGGACGACTATCCGCCGTTCTGCCTGGCCGCGGCGTCGCGGACCGCGCAGGACCCGGGCAGCTTCGGCGTGGTCCTCGGCGGGTCGGGCAACGGCGAGCAGATGGCCGCGAACAAGGTTCCGGGCATCCGGGCCGCGCTGGTCTGGAGCGAGGAGATCGCCTCCCTCGCCCGCCAGCACAACAACGCCAACGTGATCAGCATCGGCGCCCGTATGCACACGCCCGAGGAGGCGGCGCGCTTCCTCGAGGTCTTCCTCGACACGCCCTACAGCGACGAGGAGCGGCACAACCGTCGTATCGGCATGCTCGCCGACTACGAGGCCTCCCACGAGCTCCCGCCGCTGCCGGGTGAGGAGACCGAGAGCGCGCACCCCGAACTGCTGACGTGACGCGAGGCTGAGGGATCGTCAGATGCGCATCGGAGTGGTGGGTGCCGGTGGCGTCGGCGGTTACTTCGGTGCGCGGCTGGCCGCGGCGGGGCACGACGTCGGCTTCCTCGTCCGCGGCGCGCAGCTGACGGCGCTGCGGACGACCGGCATCGAGATCCACAGCCCGCGCGGCAATCTGCATCTGACGGACGTGCGTGCGAGCGACGATCCGGACGAGCTCGGTGCGCACGACGTCGTCCTGTTCGCGGTGAAGGCGTACGCGATCGACGGTGCGCTGCCGGCCCTGCAGCCGCTCCTCGGTGCGGACGGCTTCGTCGTCTCGCTGCAGAACGGCGGGGTCGCCCCGGCCGAGCGCGTCGCGGCCGCGGTCGGCGTCGAGCGGACCGTCGGGGGCGCGGCGTACATCTCGTGCCACCTGCGCGCCCCGGGCGTCCTCGAGCATCACTCGCCGTTGGCCGGCATGGAGATCGGCGAGCTCGGCGGCGGGTCGTCGGCCCGCGTCGAGGAGTTCACCGAGCGTGCCCGCGACGCCGACATCGACGCCGTCGCCGCACCCGACATCCGCACCGTGCTCTGGCAGAAGCTCGCGTTCATCTGCGGCCTCGCCGGCGCGACCGCGAGCTCGCGGCACCCGATCGGGGAGGTCCGCGCGACCGAGGCGGGGCAACGGCTCCTGCGCGGCCTGGTCTCCGAGGCGGCCGCCGTCGCCCGCGCCGACGGCGCCGCCCTCGCCGACGACTTCGAGGACAAGACCCTCGGCCTGCTGAACCGGCTCGACCCGGGCATGCGCAGCTCGCTGTACGAGGACCTCGCCCACGGCCGGGTTCTGGAGCTCGACTCCCTCCACGGCGAGATCGTCCGCCGCGCCGACGCCCTCGGCCTCGACGTCCCCGTCACCCGGACCGTCTACGCCGTCCTCGAGCCGTTCGCCCGGGCCGCCGCCGCGCCGGCGTGAAGACCGGTGCGAAATCCCGTGTGAAAAAAGGGTGACACCCCTTACTGCGCAGTAAGGGGTGTCACCCTTTTTTGACAGCTAGCCGAGCTCGCGGAGGCGGGGCATGACGTCGGCGGAGAACTGCTCCATGAACCGGACCTGGTCGGCGCCGGGGAAGTGGATGACGAGGTTGGTGAAGCCGGCCTGGATGTAGGGGCGGATGCCCTCGACGGCCTGCTCCGGGGTGGACGCGACGATCCAGCGCTTGGCGACCTGCTCGATCGGGAGCTCGTCGGCGAGGCGCTCCATCTCCTGGGAGCTCGACACCGAGTGCTTCTGCTCCGCGGTCAGCGACAGCGGGGCCCAGAAGCGGGTGGCGTTGAGGGCGAACTCGGCGTCGGAGTCGTAGGAGAGCTTGACCTCGATCATGCGGTCGAGGGAGTCCATCGACCGGCCGGCCTTCTCCAGGCCCTCGTGCAGCGCCGGGACGAGTTCCTCCTGATAGAGGGCCATGCCCTTGCCGGAGGTGCAGATGAAGCCGTCACCCGCGCGGCCGGCGTAGCGGGCGACGACGGGGCCGCCGGCGGCGACGTACACCGGGATGGGCTGCTCGGGCTTGTCGTACACGGTCGCGCCGACCGTCGTGTAGTACTCGCCCTGGTGGTCGACGGAGTCCTCGGTCCACAGCCGCCGCATCAGGTCGATGGCCTCGCGCATGCGGGCGAAGCGCTCCTTGAACTCCGGCCACTGCATGCCGGAGACGGCGATCTCGTTCAGGGCCTCCCCGGTGCCGAGGCCGAGCATGATCCGGCCCGGGTAGAGGCAGCCCATGGTCGCGAAGGCCTGCGCGATGACGGCCGGGTTGTAGCGGAAGGTCGCGGTCAGCACCGAGGTACCGAGCGTGATGGTCTGCGTCCGCTCGCCGACCGCGGTCATCCACGCCAGCGAGAACGGGGCGTGCCCGCCGTTGTGCCGCCACGGTTGGTAGTGGTCCGAGACCACGGCCGAGTTGAACCCGTAGCGCTCGGCCGCCACGCCGAACTCGACCAGCTCCCGCGGCCCGAACTGCTCGGCCGACGCCTTGTATCCGATTGCGATCGCCATGGCGGCAACCTAGCGACCGCCCGCGTGCGCGGTGTCACGGCCCGTGCTCCAGGGCTCTCGGAAGAGGAGGTAAAGGATCGGGAAGGCCCCGGGCGGGCTCCGGTTCGGGGCCCGGAGCCGCTGCTACGTTCCGCGGTCATGAGCGTCGTGGAGGGGACCGGTGGCTTCGAGCTGCGCCGGCTTGCGCTCGTCCTCGCGCTGGTGCTGACGGTGGCCGCGGTCGCGATCGGGACATGGATCCTCGGCTCCGGGGACGACTTCACCCAACCCGAGCGAACCCCGCTGGTGGCGGACCTGAGCGCGCCGACGCGCGCCGAGCCGCCGCTGTCGGTCGCGCCGCCGCCCGGCGACTCCGGCTGAGTTCGGCCCCGGCCGGTGCGTCGCGGGACGTACCATGCCGAAACCGGACACATTCTCAGGAGCTCTCACGTGCGATTCCGTCCCGCCGCACTGGCTGCCGCCCTCGTGCTCGCCACCGCCGCGCTGCCGGTCTCGCCGGCCTCCGCGGCGCGGATCGACCCGGGGACGAGCCCGGCGATCAACTGGGCTCCGGTCGAGAGCGCGACCATCTACCCGGGCATCGGGACCGAGGCCGCCGGCGCCGGCTGCACGGCGAACTTCGTGTACACCGACCGGGACCAGAACGTGTACATCGGCCAGGCGGCGCACTGCACCTCCGCCGAGGGCAGCCCGCTCAGCGGGAGCGGCTGCGCGTCCCCGTCCCAGCCACTGGGGACGCGGGTCTCGCTCGGCTCGTCCGGCGCCAGCGGTGAGCTGGTCTACAGCAGCTGGTTGGCCATGCAGAAGGTCGGCGAGACCGACGAAATCACCTGCCTGAGCAACGACTTCGCCCTGATCCGGATCCCCGCCGAGGCGGTCGCGAAGGTCAACCCATCGGTGCCCCTGTTCGGCGGTCCGGTCGGGGTGATCGACAACGGCGGACTGCCGGCGGGGGAGCCCGTCTACGGCTACGGCGCGTCCGGTCTGCGCGGGGGCATCGAGACCCCGCAGCAGGGCTTCAGCCTCGGCACCGAGCCGCCCGGCTGGTACCACCTGGTCTACCTGCTCCCGCCCGGCGTCCCGGGCGACTCCGGCGGCGGGCTGATGGACTCCCGCGGCCGTGCGGCCGGCGTCCTGATCTCGCTGAACACCCTGCCGCCGGGGACCAACGGGCTGACCGACCTCGCCCGCGCGCTGGCCTACGCGCAGCAGCACTCCGGCCTCAAGGGCCTGACGCTCGTCCCCGGCACGGAGGCGTTCACCGGCGGGCTCGTCGGCTGAGCCACCGGGGGAGCCACCGGGGGAGTCACCGGCTGAACGTCGCGGCGTGGTCGACCACGCCGACCTGGATCGAGTAGCTCTCGTAGTAGCGGTCGATCCCGGCGCGCTGGGCGGCCCGGTGCTCGGGGTGGTCGCGCCACGCGTCGTGGCTCGGCCGGTCCGCGAACGTCACCAGCGTGACCCGCTCGCCGTCGGCGGCGGTGAAGCTCTTGTGCTCGACGTAGCCGGGCATCGTCCGCGCCAACTCGCTGATGCGTGTGGCGTGCTCGGCGTACTCCTCGCCGGCCGCCGCGGCCAGGCGGGACCGGAACACGGTGACGACCTGTCCGACGCGGAGTTCCACGCGAGGAATTGTGCCCCGGAACCACGTCCCTCGTCCGAACGGAGGAGGTGAAACCGGCCGGACGGTGGACGGGTCGGTGCTTGTCCCGCGCGTCTCAATGTCGGGATCGTCGTCATCAAGCTGGCTTTACGGGGGAATCGTGTTCGGTCTGAAGCGGGACATCGGTCCGCATGTCCGCCTGATCGCGCCTGAACTAGGCCGGCGCCGGGAGCCGAGCCCGCGACTGCGCGCCCACCGCCACGGCGTCGACAACATCCTCGCCGAGGTGATGCGCATCGAGCGCACCGCCGACGGCGCCGCCAGCCGGCTGCTCGCGAGCCAGCTCGCCGAGGCGGCTGTCGCCGTCCTCACCGAACTCACCGGCGAGGACCACGCGCCGCTCCGCGAGAAGCTCGCCAACCATGCCCACCTCGGCTGTTCGGTCGCCACGGCGGAGGACATGTCCGACGGCTGCGCCGTCGGTCTGACGGAGCCTCACGTCGACACCGCGCTGCTCTACCTGGCGTTGGAGAACAAGGTCGAGGACGAGCTGATGAAGGCCGTCACCGACTGGATGATGGAGGCCGGGTACTACCTGCGCCGCACCGGCCGCGAGGTCGCGGACGTCGTCCCCGCCCTTCGCAACGACCTGCCCCGCCTCTTCCCGCAGCGCGTCGTCGCGCCCGCTCCCGTCCAGCCCGCTTCGGCGAAGCCCGCGGTGCCGGCTCAGGGTCAGCGTCGTCGGGTCAACCCTGCGGTCCACTCGGGCTGAGCACGTCCGCCCCGGCGGCGGCCCACTCGGCCTCGGTCGCGTCGCGCACCGTCTTCGCCATCGCGACGAGGTCGTCCAGCGCGACTCCGGTGGCAAAGAGTTCGAGCGTGTAGCCCGGGGCGATCTCCCAGGCCACGACGGCGCCACTGCCCGGGTCCTGGGGGTCCATCGTCCAGAACGCCGGGTGCCCGTTGATCTCCCCGTCGGTCGCGGTGGACGTCTCGGAGACCGACTCGGTCTTCCGCTCCGCCAGGGACTGCGTGTACGCGGTCAGGGACAGGTAGGCGGGGGTGTCGTTCGCGGCCGGACCCGTGTACTCCGTGTACCAGTCGACGCCCGGCAGCGCTCCGAGCGGTTCGGCGCGCTTGCGCTTGGCGTCGCGCTCGTCGCTGCGCATCCGGACGACGTCGGTGAGCTCCCAGTCGGGGCCCGGCGTGGCGCTGGGGAACAGGGCGTAACGGGGGTCGGGCAGATCGGCCCGGGCGGACTCGTTCTGCGCGGCGGCGGCCGGCTGCGCCGGGTCGTCGGATGCTCCGCCGCACCCGCCCACCGCGAGCAGCGACGCCAGAACCACGGCGAGTGTCCAACGCTTCACCCGCACATCATCACCAACGTGGCCGCGATCCGCAGCGCCCCGACGTTAACGGTTCGGTCAGGGGAGCGGCGGATCAGGACGGCGCCGCCATGCGCTCGGCGATCCACGCGGCGGCGATCGGCCAGGCGTCGTCGAACAGGCCCATGCCGTGCTGGCGGCTGTCGAACACGATCAGCCGGGACGGGACGCCGGCCGCGAGGTTGACCTGGTGCAGCCGGATGGCGCCCTGCGGGTCCACCCACTCGCGGTTGCCGGCGAAGATCAGCATCGGGGGGTCCTTGGCGTCGATCTTGTGGAAGATCGCGCGGTTCTCCGCCATCGCCTCGCACGCCTCGGGTGCGCAGTTGATCAGGTCCTCGGTCAGCGCCTGGGCGAGGTCCGCGGACAGGCGGGTCAGCATGGTGTTCTTGGTGACCAACGCGAAGTCGACCGGCGCGGACAGCGTGACCAGGCCACGGGCGAGCTTGCGGCCCGCGCCCTGGGTCAGGGCCGCGGCCGCGACCTCGCCACCGGCGGAGGAGCCGATCACGACGATCCGGGACCGGTCCACGTGCAGGTCGGGCGCGTGGGAGTGGATCCACCGCAGCGCGGCGACGACGTCCCGCCGCTGGGCGGGCCACCGGTGCTGCGGCGCGAGCCGGTAGTTGAGCGAGATCGCGACGTACCCGAGGTCGACGGCCGCCTGGGCGGCCTCCTGCATGTCCTCCTTGTCGCCGCTCGTCCACGACCCGCCGTGCACGAACACGATCGTGGGCGTCAGCGCCTGCCCGGGCTTGGCCGCGGCCGCCGACGCCGGGAGGTAGAGGTCCAGGTTCTGCGCCGGGTTCGAGCCGTAGGAGTAGTCCAGGACCTGCGGCTTGGCGTCCTCGGCGACGGAGTAGAAGGAGCCCGCCCCGATGGCGCCCGCGCTCACGATCGCGAGTGTCAACGACACCACGACCGGAATCGCGTACCTGATGCGCATCTCGGCCCACCCCGAAGCCCCGGCACCCGGACCTCAGGTGCCGTGGATGGGACGATAGGTGCGGAAGTGGCGATTGGCCAGTTGCGCAGGCCGCAGCGCGCCGTTGAGCCCCGGTCAGTCCGTCGGGTCAGTCGGTCGGGTCAGCCCGCCTGGCGCGGTGCGAACACCAGCGAGTCACCGGCCACGGCGGCGCGGTAGAACTCGGCGATGCTGTGGTGGTGGCCCACCGTGATGCGCCGGCTGACGCGCTCGGTCGGGTGCACCCGCTGCCCGTTCGGCAGCTCGACGGCCGCGGTGCGGCACGCCTCGTCGTAGACCCAGCGGCCGCCGGCGTTGCGGACGAGCAGCTCGCCGACGAAGGCACCCATGCGGGCCGCCACCGCGGACCGGGTCGTGACCGCGCGCTGCCCGGGCAGCACGAGGCGGTCGCAGAGCGCGTCGAGGTGGTCGACGTCCGCGCCGTCCCAGCCGAAGCGGAACTCGGCGGCGGTGGAGTGCAGGAAGACCCCGGCCAGTGCCCGCATCGCGTGCGCGGTCTCGGTGTCGCTGGGCGGCTGGCGGAACAGGCCCCGTGTGAACGCTCGCATCTCGCCCCCCGGCGTGCCTCGTCTGACGATCGTCAGCAACGTGACCTCCCATGATGCGACGGCGGACGCGCCGTTCGCAGCCGATTTCGTCTGAGCGGGCTACGTACCCCGCCGGGAGTCCAGGCATGCCTCGAGCGCCGCGATCAGTGCGGAGGAACGCGGATCCGGGGTCGAGGCCGAGCGCATCTGGTTGACCACGTACCCGAACGAGAACCCGCGCTCGGCGTCGGCGAAGCCGGTGGACCCGCCGAGGCCGTAGTGGCCGAAGCAGGTGGGCCCGGCCATCGGCCGGCTGCCCGACGGCAGCTGGAACCCGAGCCCGAAGCGCGAGGGGTAGGTGAGCACCCGGTCCAGGCCCTCGCTCTGCGGGGCGATCGCGGCCGCGAGGGTTGCCGGCTCCAGCAGCCGGACGCCGTCCACCTCGCCCAGGCAGGCGGCGTACATCCGGGACAGCGATCGGGCGTTCGAGAACCCGTTGGCGGCTGGGATCTCGGCCCGCCACAGGTCGGGGGAGTTCATCGACGTCAGAAACGCGGTGTCCATGAAGAAAGCGCCATGGGCGAGCGAGGCCGGGTCGGCGAGCTGGAGCATCAGCGGGTCCGGTCGGTCGCCGGGGTCGCGGATCGACTTCAGCATCGGGGAGACCCGCGGGATCGACTCGTCCGGCAGCCCCACGACGAAATCGATGCCGAGGGGTTCCGCGATCTCCTTGCGGATCAGCTCACCCGGCGAGGAGCCGGTGACCCGGGCGAGCACCTCGCCGACGAGCGAGCCGTAGGTCAGGGCGTGGTAGCCGTGGTCGGCCCCCGGCTCCCAGAACGGCACCTGCGCGGCGAGGGCGTCGACGAGGGGAGTCCAGGCAAGGATCTGCTCCAGCGTCAGCGCGGCGTCGACCTTGGGCAGCCCGGCCCGGTGGCTGAGCAGCCAGCGCACCGGGATGTGGGCCTTGCCGGCGGCCGCGAACTCGGGCCAGTAGGACGCGACCGGGGCGTCGAGGTCGAGCTGTCCGCGCTCGGCCAGACGCAGGGCGCAGATCGCCACCGCGCCCTTGGTCGCCGACGCCACCATCTGCAGGGTGTCCGGGGAGTAGGGCCGGTCGTCGTCGGGACCGATCCGCCCGCCCGCGAGGTCGACGACGGGCCGCCCGTCGAGATGGACGCAGCAGGTCGCCCCGACCTCGCCCCAGTCGGAGAAGTTCGCCGCGAAGGCGTCTCGGACCGGTTCGAAGCCGGGGGCGACGGTGCCCGTGATCAACCGGCGGCCTTGCCGAGCTTCTCCAGCGTCTCGGCGAGGTGCTTCTCCTTCAGGAACGGCATCAGCGAGCGGAACTGCGGGTCCTCGACGCCGCTCCAGTCGTAGACCTGGGTGACAGTCGTTCCGCCGGAGCCATTGGGCTCGAGCTCGAAGGTGAAGGTCTGGCCGCCAGGCTTCATGTCGCCGAGCCGGTCGAGGGTGTCGCCGGCGAGCCCGCACGGGGACCAGCCGATGCGACGGCCCGGCTCGAAGGCGGTGACGCGGGAGGTCACCTGGTAGTCGTCGAGGATCGAGTTGTTCATGTTCATCGTGAAGGTGTCGCCGACGGCCGAGACCGGACCGCCGGCCGCGAGACCGAGGACCATCCCGGCTCCGTCGATCTCCGGGTGCCGGGCGGGGTCGGACAGGACGGCGAAGATCTGCTCGGGGGTGGCGTCGACGTCGCGGCGAACTCTGAGCTGGTCGGACATGGTCTCCTCCTCGGGACGCGCATGATCGAGGCGGACATTACGGCGCGAAGCGCCGCTTGGGGAGATCCGGCGGTTACCGTGGTCCTTGCTCAGCTCCGCGGCTGCCGTGGCCGACCGGGCGAGAACCCCTCGGATTGGTTGCCCATGTCGACGCTCTCCGGCACCGACGTCCGCACCGACGACTCGTACGTCGCGGGCATGGAACGCCTCGTCGACGCCGTGCGCGACCTGGCCGGGGCCCGGGGCCTCGACGACGTCGTCGAGATCGTCCGGCACGCGGCGCGCGAGATCGCCGCCGCCGACGGGGCGACCTTCGTCCTGCGGGACAACGGCCGCTGCCACTACGTCGACGAGGACGCGATCGCCCCGCTGTGGTCCGGGCACAAGTTCCCGATCGAGCAGTGCATCTCCGGCTGGGCGATGCTGAACGCGCAGCAGGTCGTCGTCCCGGACATCTACGCCGACGACCGCATCCCGCACGACGCGTACCGGCCCACCTTCGTCAAGTCGCTGGTGATGACCCCGGTCCGGGCGGCCGAACCCGTCGCGGCGATCGGCGTCTACTGGGCGAGCAACCACGAGGCGACGGCGACCGAGCGCCGGTTGCTGCAGGCCCTCGCCGACAGCACCGCGGTGGCGATGGAGAACGTCCGCGTGCTCGCCGAGCTCGAGGAGCGGCGCGCGTTCGAGGCCCGCAAGCGCGAGGAGTGGCTGCAGGCCTGCCTCCACATCACCCGGAACCTGCTCGACGGGACCGCGTCGGACCCGCTGCCGGGCATCGCCGAGCAGGCCCGCCGCGTCGCGGGGGCCGATACCACGCACGTGCTTCGGCTGACCTCCGACGGTGCCGAGATCGAGGTCGCCGCGGCTGCCGGGGACCTGGCGATCCAGCGCCCGGGGGAGCAGTACCCGCTGGGGAAGACGTACTCCGGCCTCGTCATCGAGACCGGGCAGCCGGTGCGGATCGACAACGCGCAGACCCAGAGCCGCGGCGCGGTGGCGCACTCACTGGTCTCGGCGCCGATCGGGCCGCTGCTGGTCGTGCCGATGATCGCGGCCGGCCGCACCCGCGGCACGATGGTGATGGCCCGTCAGGCCGGCGAGCAGACGTTCGACGAGATCGACGTCGACCAGGCGACGGCGTTCGCCAACCACGCCGCGATCGCCCTCGAGTTCGCCGACGCGCGGCAGGCCCTGGACGAGCTGGCGCTGCGCGAGGAGCGGGACCGGATCGCGCGGGATCTCCACGACGACGTCGTCCAGCGGCTGTTCGCGGCGGGCATGTCCCTGCAGGCGCTGCTCGGGACCCTCGGCGACGGCCCCGGGGCCGACCGGCTCGACCGCTCCATCGTCGACATCGAGAAGACGGTCGCCGGGATCCGCAGCGCGATCTACCGGATGCGCACGCCGCTGGGCCTGGGCGCCGCCGGTCTGCGCGACCGGGTGCTGGAGGTCCTCGGCGAGGTGACGCCGCTGCTGTCGGCCGCCCCGGCGGTGCGGTTCGAGGGCGCGCTCGACGTCATGGCGGATCCGGACCTCGTCGACGACGTCGTCACCGTCCTGCGGGAGGCGTTGACCAACGTCGCCAAGCATGCGAAGGCGTCGCACACGTGGGTCGAGATCTCCTACGTCCCCGCGGCCGGGGAGCTGGTCGTCGAGGTCACCGACGACGGCGTCGGGCTCGGGAACCCGGACCGCCGCAGCGGAACGGCGAACCTGGCCGAGCGGGCCCGGCGGCGCGGCGGGACCTGTGTGTTCACCTCGCCCGCCCCGGGGTCCGAGGCCGGGACGTCTCTGCGTTGGGCCGTCCCCGTCGCCTGACCGCGCGTAGCATCGCGCCATGACCTCCTCGACGGTCCCGGGCGCCCGGCGGCGTCCCGCCCCGGAGCTCATCGAGCCCGGCGGGATCCTCTGGGAACTGACCGGCCAGCGGCTCTACGTCGCGGTCACCGGCAGCGCCTTCGTCCTGCAGGTGATGCACCCGGCGATCGGGACCGTCGTCGACCAGCGGTCCAGCTTCCGCACCGACCCGTGGGGCCGCGCGGAGCGCAGCTTCGCCTCGGTGCAGACCTGGGTCTACGGCGGGCAGACCGCGATCGACGAGGGCGATCGGCTGCGCGCGATGCACAAGGACCTGTCGGCGGTCGACGCGTCCGGGAAGCGGCACCACGCGCTGACCGCCGAGCCCTGGGCCTGGGTTCCGCTGACGGCCTTTCATGCGATCACGTCGTACTCGCGGTACTTTCTGCCCCGTCCTCTGACGAAGGATCAGCTCGCGCAGGCGTACGCCGAGGTCCTGCAGATGTGCCGGATCCTTCAGGTGCGTGAGGACCTGCTCCCGCCGACGCCGGCCGCGTTCTGGGCGTACTACGACGACATGATCTCCCGGACGCTCGTCGACCACCCGACGGTCCACGACGTCCTCGACCTCGCGGCCCGCACGCCCCCGCCGCCGATGCTCCCCGCCCCGCTCCGGCGGCTGTGGAAGCCCGCCGGCGCCCTCGGCGGCGAGATCAACCGGCTCGTGATGGTCGGGACCCTCCCGCCCGCGGCCCGGGCCAAGCTCGGCCTGTCCTGGAGCGGGTTCGACGAGCGCCGCCTCCGCGCCATCGGCACCGTCCTCGGCCGCGCCAACACCGTCCTCCCCGAACGGGCGAAGTACCTCGACATCGCCTACGAGGCCCGCCGCGCCACCCGCGCCACCGAGCGCTTCGAGCGGACCCTCGCCGCCCGACCGCTGTAGGCCGTCGAAATCCCCTTACGTCAGCGAAAGTGGCTGCTACAGCGACCACTTTCGCTGACGTAAGGGCAGTCCCGGTCACGCCCCGGGCCCCGCACCTTCGCTACGGCGACGACCGGCTCTCCTCGCCGAGTTACGGCCCGTACAGCGACACCGGCGAGGACTACGGCGACGAGTAGGACGAGGTCGGCGGCGAGTAGCGGCGGCGAGGCTCCGGGACACACCCCGTCGTCCCGGAGCCTCGGTACTGCCGCCCACTGCAGACGTCGCCTGATTGGTTCGGGGAGTTCCCGGCCGGCGGCGGAAATCTTTCTCTCGTTCCGAGCCCGGGCGTAGGTTCGACAGCCATGGACACGCCGGCTGAGGTCGCGGAGTGGGCGGCGCGCGTCGCGACCCAGCTGACCGACCTCGGCCCCGAGCTCTCGACGCACATCATGGCGACGGTGCACGAGATGCCGCAGGACGCCGAGATGCACGCGGCGACCGAGACGAACGCGATCGCGCACATCGGGGCGATGGCGGCGTTGCTGCGGTTCGGGATCCCGCCGGAGGGGATTGAGGCGCCGGCCCAGGCCACGGATTTCGCGCGTCTGATGGTGCATCGGGGCGTCGCGCTGCCGACGTTGCTGCGGTGCTACCACGTGGGCCAGGCCAAGCTGTGGCGCCAGTGGGTCGACGTCGTCTTCGAGAACGTCAACGACCCGGACGAGTTGAAGCGCCTCGTCACCTGGTCCACCGACTTCGTCTCCAGCTACCTCGACGCGGTCCGCGTGCACGTCGTCGCGGCCTACGAGGACGAGCGGCGCCGCTGGGAGCGGAGCCAGGCCGCGGCCGCCGAGGACGCGATCCGCGGCGTCCTGTCCGGCCAGGCCGTCGACAGCGACGAGGCGAGCCGCCGGATGCGGCACGAACTGCGGCGGCACCACGTCGCGGTGGTGCTGCGACCGGACCCGGTGGAGGAGCCCAGCGCCCACGTCGCGGCGCTGGAGGGGGTCGTTCGGCAGATCGCGGAGATCCTGGGAGCCGGTCAGCCCCTGCTGATGCGGGCGACGGACCGGTCGGTCTGCGGGTGGGTGAGCTGCGTCGAGACGCCAGGGGCGACCGCACTGGAGGCGCTGGAGGACTGCGTGCTCCCGCCGAACTGCCGCGGAGCGTTCGGCGACCCCGGCTACGGCCTCGACGGGTTCCGCGAGTCGCACCTGCAGGCGCGGCAGGCGCTCCGGGCGGCCGGCAGCCGGCTGGTGTCGTTCGCCGCGACGGGGTTCGCGTCCACGCTGCTGGCCGATCCGGAGTCCGCCGCGCGGTTCGCCGCGGCCGAGTTGGGGGCGCTCGCCGGCGCCGGCGCCACCACCGCTCGGCTGCGGGACACCCTCGAGGCCTACCTCGCCGAGGGGGCGAGCCACAAGCGGGCGGCCGCCCGGTTGACGCTGCACGAGAAGACCGTCGAACAGCGCGTCCGGCGGGCCGAGGAGCTGCTCGGTCGACCCCTCGCCGGGCGGCGCGCGGCGGTCGAGGCGGCCCTACTGATCCACCGGCTCCTCGACGCCTGACCCGCGAGGGACAAAACACTCCTCCGGCGATAGATCTCGGGCGCAAGTGGCTCCCGTGAGGACATGGGCGACTCGTTCGGCGATATCTACGGTTTCGCGCATCCCCACGCCGAAGGACGCGCGATGTCAATTCTTGAGTTCGCCGCGACCGACCTCGCCACACCCGAGGTCATCGCGAATCCCTACCCCGCCTACGCGGCGCTGCGCCCGTACTCGCCGGTCCCCGGTTACGTCGACTACCCGCCCGGAACGGTGCCCGGCGTCGACGAGCCCGTGGTGGCCTGGGCGCTGCTCACGCACGAGCAGGTCCGCGACGCGGCCCGGGACCACCAGACGTTCTCCTCCCGCGACCCCCTGCAGGAGGCGAGTGACGCCCCGACGCTGATGCTGGTCAACACCGACCAGCCGCTGCACTCCGCACACCGCAAGGTCGTCAACACCGTCTTCACCCGCAGCCGGGTCGAGGCGATGCGGCCGTGGCTCGTCGAGCGGGTGGGGCAGCTCGTCGCCGACCTGCCGGCCGGCCGGGAGATCGACGCGGTGCACGAGCTGTGCGCCCACGTCCCGGCCGTCGTCATGTGCAAGTTCTTCGGGGCTCCCGACTCCGACGCCCCGAAGTACGAGCGGTGGGCGAACGCGTTCATGCTCTCCGCCGACCTCACCGGTGAGGAGCGCAACGCCTCCAACCTGGAGCTCGGCGGCTACTTCGTGGCGCTGTGCCAGGCGCGGGCCGAGGCCCTCGCGGCCGGTGAGAAACCGGGCGACGGTCTGATCGACGCGCTGCTGCTCGCGGAGGCGGACGGCGAGAAGCTGACCTTCGAGGAGATCGTCCGGTTCTGCATCACGCTGGTCGTCGCCGGCAGCGAGACCAGCATGTACTTCGGCGCGAACGTCATCGACGCGCTGCTCGACCACCCCGAGGCCGCGGCCCGCGTGCGTGCCGACCGCAGCCTGATCAAGGCCTTCCTCGACGAGACGCTGCGCCTGACCGGTCCGCCGCAACGGCTGTTCCGCATCGCCACCCGCGACGTGCAGGTGGGCGACGCGCAGATCAAGGCGGGGGACTGGGTGGCGCTGTTCTTCGCCGCCGCGAACCACGACCCCGAGGTCTTCCCGGACCCCGAGCGCTTCGACCTCGACCGGCCGAACGCCAACAAGCACATGACCTACGGCCTCGGCATCCACTACTGCCTCGGCGCCCCGCTGGCCACCCTCGAGGTCGAGGTCATGGTCGGTGCCCTGTTCGACCGCTTCGAGCGGATGGAGCGCGGGCCCTCGGAGCCCGTGCCTCAGACCGCGACCCTCCTGCAGCACAGCCGTACCCGCATTCCCGTCGTCCTCCACGAAAAGAGCACAGCGATGACCGCCCCCACCTCGACCGAGAGCGTGAACGTCCGGACGACCCGCACGATGTACGCCGCCGTCCCGGCCGGCGACGTCGAGACCGTGATGGCCAACATCCACCCGGACATCGAGACCTACTACTACGGGACCGACGACGTGCCCTACGCCGGCACGTATCACGGCGCCGCTGGATTCGGCGAGTTCCTCCAGCGCGTGGGCACCTCGGTGGAAGTGCTGGCGATGGATCCGCAGCTGATCATCGAGCAGGGCGACCACCTCGCGGTGTTCGGACACCTGAAGTTCCGGACGCTGAAGGGGACCGAGTTCGAGTCGGACTTCGCGCACATCATCGAGCTGCGGGACGGCAAGTGGTTCGTCTTCCGCGACTTCGCGAACTCGGCTCTGGTCGCGCGCGTCTTCGCCTCGGAGAAGTGACGACATGACGACACGCAGACGATTCCGCTGGGGCCTGGGCCCCGCCGCCGCGGTGATCGTGGCGGGCAGCCTCGTGGCCGGCTGCGGTGGATCGGCGATCGAGGGTGCTGACGCACCGTCAGCGATCGTCGACGCCGGGACCGGCGCCGCCGAGACGACCGACCTGACGGGCGGTGCGGAGCAGGTCGACACGTCCGGCGCGGCCGCCACCGACGCCGCCGCGGTGTCCGGGGCCGACACCGCCACGGGCGCCGCGGCCACCGGGACGGCCGCGGCGCCCAAGGGCTCGGGCGGGGCGG